>CBFDBL010000028.1:0-21491 GCA_965603035.1 uncultured bacterium | reverse complement strand
GGGCGCGGGGTGGGGCGGACTCGCAGCTCAACCCCGGCGCCGCGGGGCCACGCCGCGCGGACCACCACGCCACCGCCACGACGGCCGCGGCTATCCCAGCCAACGCCACCGCGCCGGCCACCACCGCAACCCAACCCCGACGCGGCCGAAGCCGCGCGTCGCACGCCAGGCAATGCTCGAGCCCCACAGGGTTCGACGCCCCGCACGCGGGGCACGTCGCGCCGGCCTGCGTCCCCTCCCCGCCGCCCGGCGACTCGCCCAGCACGGCCCGCTCCCGGCACGCGGCGCACAGCCCCTCGAACCGGTCGCGCCCCAGCAGGGGCTTCCCACACTCCGGGCATATCCGCTCGTCGGCGGCCACGCTCCCGGCCTCCTGCGGTCTCGGCGGACGAGGCGACCCGCGCGCTATCATACGGCACGAGCCCAAGAGCGTCAACCGCGAACCCAGCCCCGAGTCTGGCACCCCATTCCGCGGGATCTCGCCCGCCCCCTGTCCCGCGGGCGCGCGGGGCCGTCGCGGGGGGACGGGGGGCGGCCTCTACTTCCTGAAGACGAGGGACGCTCCGACGCGGACGTCGGCGTGGGGCGCGGTGTCGCCGCCTGGCGGTGGGGTCCTGCGCAGCGGCATGGAGGTGTCGGTGTGTGGGAGGCGGGGCGTGGAGCCGCTGCGCTCCTCGCGCACGAGGGCGACGGTGATGAGATCGCCGTCCTGGAGCTTGACGCGGCGGTGGATGCGCACGCTGTTGACGCGGGTGCCGTGGGTGGAGCCGAGGTCCTCGATGTAGTGGCCCGTGATGCGTCGGACGATGCGCGCGTGCTCCCGCGAGACGATGCGCTCGCGGATACACACGTCGCAGTACTCGGCGCGGCCGAGCAGGGTGACCGACTTGACGAGCTGGCGCTCCTCCCCGCTCGAAGGGTCCACCAGCTTCGCCATGCGCGGCTCTCCACAAACGACGGGGGAAGCCGCACGGGCGGCTTCCCGCTTGCCCCGCGATTATAGCCCCGGACGCCGCCCCCTGTCAAACCGCGGGCCGCGCGGCGAAAAAGCACTTGACACGGCGGAGGCCGGGGGCTCTAATGCACGGACTTACCCGGACCCGGGCCCCCGGGCCCGGGCCTCATCCCCCGGCGTTGCGCGACCCTCTCCCAGGAAGGACGGGGAGGGAGCTGGGGACGGCGGGTCGCACGTGGGGCGTTGTCCGGCCATTTGACGGGGCGGGGCTGGGATCGTATCATGATTCCGGGGGAATGCTCTGGGCTGATGGAACAGGGCCACCCCGGCAAGAGACCAGCCCGCAAGCCGCCCACGACCTTGAGGAGAGACTGGATGGTCCGGCCACGCAGGTGGGTTCGTGCGTTCACCCTTGTAGAGCTCCTGGTCGTGATCGCGATCATCGCGCTCCTGCTGGGCATCCTGCTGCCCGTCCTGGGCCAGGCGAGCCGGGCCGCGCGCAGCACGCGCTGCAAGGCGACCCTCGGCCAAATGTTCAAGGGCATCCGTATCTATCTGAGCAACAACGAGGAGTACTTCCCCCTCGCCTGGCACGTCGGCGGCAGCGTCTCCACCCGGCTGGGCAACCTCACCTACGCCCGCTTCGCCGTCTACCAGGAGTGCGTCAGCGGCTTCCACTACCACATCACCGACCGCGACATCGAGGTCGCGGGAAGCCAGCAGGCCGCCAAGGAGCAGAAATTCCGCGACACCACCGAGTTCTGGAGCTGCCCCGAGAAGGGATGGACCCGCGACTACTTCGCGCCCCTCCTCGTCTTCAAGTGGCCCAACTCGAGCGACCCCTACGACAAGCACCGCCAGCTCGGCGAGGTCACCCAGAAGATCCCCGACAGCAAGCGCCCCCTCATCAGCGACGTCAACGCCTCCCTCCCCGACGACGAGGCCAAGGACAGCGAGGACACCCAGCACGAGGAGGAGATGCGCAACGGCTTCAGCTACCTCACCCTCTCCAGCATCGACGTCTTCGTCGGCGTGGGCGAGAGCCTGCGCAACCCAAGCGACTGGGACACCACCCGCTTCGACTTCCGCCACAGCGACGCCGTCAACGTCCTCTACCTCGACGGACACGTCGGCAGCGTCAAGCGCACCAACCGCCCCCTGGTCGCCCGGATCCACCGACGCTGGAACAGCCTGATCGTCACCGCCGACGAGCGCTGACCCCCGACCCCCACCCCCGCCGGCTGCCCCACGGCGCCGCGCCGGTTGCGCCGCCGCCCGCCATGTGGTAGACAGGGCCCGCCGGCGACGGCCGCCCGCCCCCGCGACACCGCATGGAGGTCCCCGACCGTGGCGACGATCGGCGACGTGATCGAGGCGCTCGAGCGCATCGCACCGGCCGGCTTGGCCGAGGAGTGGGACAACGTGGGCCTCCTGCTCGGCGACCCCGCGGCCCCGTGCGACCGCGCGGCGGTGAGCCTGGAGCCCGACCGCCGGGCGCTGGCCCGCGCGGCCCGGGCGGGGGCACAACTGCTGGTGAGCCATCACCCCGCCATCTTCCACCCCCTGGCGCGGCTGACCGCGGAGCCGGCGGGCGGCGCGCTGCTGCTCGACGCGGCCCGCCAGGGCGTGGCCCTGGCCGCGGCACACACCAACTGGGACGCCGCGCCCGGCGGCGTGAACGACGTGCTCGCCGACCTGCTCGGCCTCCGCAACACCGAGCCCGTCGCCGCGTCGGCGGCCAGCGTGTCCGCCAAGATCGTCGTCTTCACGCCGCCCGCCGACCTCGAGGCCGTCCTGCGCGCGCTCGGCGCCGGCGGCGCCGGCGCCATCGGGCGCTACCGCGACTGCTCGTTCCGCGCGCCGGGGACGGGCGCCTTCCGCCCCCTGCGCGGGGCTCGCCCCACGGTCGGGCGGGTCGGGCGTCGCGAGGAGGCGGCGGAGCTGCGGGTCGAGGCGGTGGTGCCGCTGGCGCTCGTGGGGCAGGCGACGGCGGCGGTGCGCGCGGCCCACTCGTACGAGGAGCCGGCGATCGACGTCTACGAGCTCGAGCCGGCGCGGCCCGCGCTCGGGCTCGGGCGCGCGGGCGACCTGCCCCGGCCGGCGCAGGCCCGCCGCCTCGTCGCGCGCATCAAGAAGCTCCTGCGCGTCGAGCACGTCCGCGCCGCCGGCGACCTGCGGCGGCGGGTCGAGCGCGTGGCGGTCATGGGCGGCTCCGGCGGCGACTACGTGGCCCACGCCCTGCGGCGCGGCTGCCAGCTCTACCTGACCGGCGACGTCTCCTACCACCAGGCGCTCGACGCGGCGGCCGCGGGCCTCGTCGTCATCGACGCCGGCCACGCCGCCACCGAGGCGCCGGCCATGCCCGTCCTCGCCCGCCGACTCGCCGAGCTGTGCCCCGACGTCCGCTTCCCCGTCTTCCCCACCGCGCCGCGAGGCCCCTTCCGCACGCTCTGACCCCGCGGCGCGCGCGCCGCGCCGCACGGGTGCGAGGGTGCCGTGCCGTCTGGGGGATGGGCGAGGGGGCCGGGCCAGCGCCCCCGCACCTGCCGAGCCGTTGCCTCACCGCCGGTCGCGCTCGTGCCGCATCCCGCGGCCCCGCTCGCCGTCGGCCCGTCGGGCCCCCCGGTCCGTCGGCGGCCTGGCGGCTCTGAAGCGCTCGAGCGCCTTGGGCAGGCGCACGCGGCCGAGCGAGCCGCAGCGGGGGCACGGCTCGATCCAGTGGGCGCCGTCGGGCGCGGTGTGGACCCTGAGCGGGAAGTCGGCGCCGCAGGCGGCGCAGTGGAGG
Source organism: uncultured bacterium (assembly GCA_965603035.1). Lineage (GTDB taxonomy): Bacteria > Planctomycetota > PUPC01 > DSUN01 > DSUN01 > CAZDNN01. The sequence goes on along the minus strand of CBFDBL010000028.1, from coordinate 17,751 downwards.
GGGGTGAGCATCTGGCCCTTGCCGCAGCGCGTGCACGGCTCGACGAAGGCATCGGCGGGCAGCCGGGCGCGGTAGCCGCAGTGGTCGCACACGAGGTCGTAGGTGGTCGGTGCGGCGACGACGGCGTGTGCCCAGGCGCCGAGAGCGGCGGCGGCGGCGAGGCCGAGGGCAAGGGCGCACAGCGCGAGGGCGCGGCGGTGGCGGCCGAGGAAGGCGGCGGCGCGGGCGCGGCCGGGGCGCAGGGCCGCCTCGAGGTCGTGGAGCGCGCCGAGCTGGCGATGTGCCTGGACCCTGAGGATGGCGAGCACCCGCGCCTCGGTCATGTAGCCTCGCTCGAGGAGCAGGTGGCCGAGGATGGGCGCCGAGCCCGTGCTCATGACGAGGCGGGTCTGCTCCTCGAGGCACTCGCGGAGCTGCTCCTCGCTGACGAAGCCCTTGCGCAGGGCGACCTGGCCGAACTGGTTGCGCCACTGCTCGGAGCTGCGGGTGGTCATCACCCGGAACACGGCGTGGGCGTGGCGAGGGCGGAGGTGGCCCCTGTCGATGAGCAGTTGGGGCAGGCTGGGCACCTCGTCGCCGGCCGCGGCGCGCCGCTTCTGCTCCTCGACGCACTCGGCGAACTGCTCGGAGGTGATGAGGCTGCCCCACAGGGCGACCCGCGCGAAGCGATCCTCCTCGACGGGGCTCCCGGCCGGGCGGGTCGTGCCGCCGACCACGCGGCGCACGGGCTGACAGCGCGCCGAGCCGCAGCGGGTGCAGCGGGGCGGCCCGTCGTCGGGCCGCGGCAGGAAGATGTGGCCGCAGTCGTCGCACCACAGCGGGATGGGGCGGCGCGCGGTCCCCTGGCTCCCCTCGCGCGATCTCCGCGAGCTCCCAGCGCTCATGGCGTGCTCCCTGACGCGGCGCGGCTCACACCGCCGCGGCGTCGTGCTCGACGGCCGGCGCGGGCTCGGCGCCCGCGGCGCCGCCCGGCGCGGCGTCTGCGGCGTCGGCTCCCGGCGTCGCGGCCGGGAGGCGAATGGTGAAGGTGGTGCCCTGTCCCTCGGCGGTGGCGACGTCGATGGTGCCGCCGTGGTCCTCGACGACCTTCTTGACGATGGCGAGCCCGAGGCCCGTCCCATGGTCCTTGCCCTGTGTGACGAAGGGCTCGAAGAGGGCGTCGCGGATCTCGGGCGGGATGCCCGGCCCCGTGTCGGCGATCACGATGCGCGCGCCGCCGTCGGCGGCGCGCGCGGTGACGAGCCGCAGGGTGCCGCCGTCGCTGCCCATGGCCTCGACGGCGTTGCGGCACAGGTTGAGCAGCAAGCGGCGCATGCGGCTGGCGTCGATGCAGGCGCCGCCGCCGTGGGCCAGCTCGGTCGCGAGCTCGACGCGGTGCTGCTCGAGCTCGGCGGCGAGGGACACGACGGTCTCCATGACGAAGTCGTCGAGGACGACGTCGGCCCTCGCGAGGCTGGTGGTGCCGCGTGCGAAGTCGAGGATCTCCTGGCACATGCCGACGAGTCGGTCGATCTCGCGGCACATGGTCTCGGAGAACTCGCGGCGGTCCTCCGGGCTGAGATCGGCCTCGGCCGCCATCTCGGCGAACATCCGGATGCCCTGCATGGGGTTCTTGATGTCGTGGATGATCATGTTGGCCATGCGGCCGACGGCGCTGAGCCGCTCGCTCTCGATGAGCTGCTGCTGCGCGGCCTCGAGGCTGCCGAGCGCCTCGGCGAGGTTGTCGGCGAGGCGGGAGCGCTCGACGGTCATGGTGGCCTGCTGGGAGAGCAGCGACAGCAGGCGCAGGTCGCGGTCGGTGAAGGCGGCGGTGGGCGAGATGCCCGAGGGCCGCTTGTTGTAGAGGCCGAGGATGCCGTGGAGCTGGTCGTGCGAGGCGAGCGGCACGATGACGGCGGCGTCGATGCGTCGGTCGAGGATGGTGGGCTCGCCCGCGGCGGAGCCGGTGAAGAGGAAGGGCTTGCGGTTCTCGGCGACCCATCGGCTGGCGTCGCGGGAGGCCGCTGCGGCCTCGGCGGCGGTCAGGCCGCCGCCGAAGCCGTCGCTCGCGGCCAGCGCCAGCTCGCCGTCGTGCGGGAGGAACAGGCAGCAGCCCCGCGCGCCCAGCGCGCGCCCGATGCCCGCCACGATCCGCCCCGCGATGTCGCCCCCCTCCCCCTCCGCCGACAGACGGCCCGCCTCCAGCATCGTCTCCATCTCGAGGTCCCGCCGCTCCACCTCCCTGTCGGCCCTCAGGATGCCCATCACCAGCGCCCCGTACAGGTTGCCCACCACCACCACCGCCAGGCTCGGCGTCAGATCGATCAGCACCCGGAAGCGCTCGAAGAAGAAATGGGTCACCAGCACCGCGGCCACCGCGAACACCACGCTCCAGGCGACCTTGCCGAGCACCCGCCGCGCGAAGAGCCGCCACGCGCACGCCAGCGACAGCGCCGCCGTGAGCAGCGCCTGGAGCACCGGGCTCGCCCGGCGCAGCACCCGCCCGCTGATGATGTTGTCCGCGATCGCCGCCTGCACGTAGACGCCGAACCGCAGGCCCTCGGGCGTCCACACCGTGTCGGCGTTCTGGAGCCCGTGGATCACCTGTCCGACGAACACGACCTTGCCCTCGAAGGCCTCGCGCAGTGCCGCGGCGTCGTGCCGCTCGTCGAGGATGTTGCTCGCGAAGTACAGCCGCGTGTGCTCGGGGAGCATGTAGTAGTTGACCAGCATGTCGCCGTTGCGGTCCACGGGGATCAGCGCGTCGCCGACCCGCAGGCCGCCGGGCTCGCGCCAGATCTCCTCGGGCGAGACGCCGAGCCAGCGCGCCGCGCCCAGCAGCCCGAGCTGGTAGTACCGCCGACCCTCGCACGCCAGGCCGGCCGGCGTGCGGCGGATCACCCCGTCGCTGTCCTTCCGCACGTTGATGTGGCCCTGGGCCGTCGCCGCGGTCAGCACCTCGATGTTGCGCACGAACTGGTGCTTCTTGGCCTCGACGAACTGGCCCCGCTCGCCGAGCGCGTCGCCCAGCCTCGCCGCCTTGTAGACCGCCAGCGACACGGTGCCCGCCCGCCGCGCCGCCTCGGCCATCTGCCGGTCGGCCTCGGGGTCGGCCGAGGGGGTCGAGAAGTAGATGTCGAAGCAGATCGCCTTGGCGCCCGCCGCGTGGAGCTTGTCGATGAGCCTGGCGTGGACCGTGCGCTCCCAGGGCCACGAGCCGAGGCGCTCGGGGCGGATGCACTGGCGGCTCACCCCCACGACCACCACCTGGTCGGAGGGCTCGAGCGCGCCGCGCAGCGCGAAGTGCATGTCGGTGAAGAGCGGCTCGACGGCCTCGAACGCGCCGAGCGCGTGGAGGCCCAGCACGGCGAGCGCGACGGCCATGCCCCACTTCAGTGGGAGCCATCGCCCCCCGGCCCATCGCCCGAGTCGGGCCTTCCAGTCGCTCGCCTTCATCGCCTGCCTCGCCATCCGTGGCTCGGGGCCTGCCCTCGGCGGCTAATCGCCGTAGTCGGTGACCGTGTCGCTGCGCTCGTAGTCGATGCTGGTGTCGATGTGGATGACCTCGTAGAGGTAGTCGTCCAGGAAACGCTTGCGGCGCTTGAGCCACCGCTTGCGCAGTCTCTCCCAGATCTTGCGTCGGTGGAGCTTGACGTCCTTCGCCTCGCCGGCCTCGAGCGCCTCGCCGGCGTCGGGCTGCCAGCGGTTCTTGACCACCACCGAGCCCTCGGCCACGACCACCTTCACGCAGTAGAGGTGGCCCTCGACCGTGGCGATGACCTGGAAGCGCGTGCCCTGCACGCCAGCGATGGCGGCCGGCGTCACGACCTCGAAGCGCGAGCCCGGGGTCACCTCCACGTCCAGCGTCCCCGTCTCGTTGACGTCCAGGCCGATGAGGCTGTAGAGCCGGCCGTCGTGCAGGCGGAACGAGTGGATGAGCTGCACGGCCATGCCCGCCGGGATCGTGCACTGGCTGCCGTCGGCGAACTGGAGCGCGCCGCTGCCGACGCTGGCGCCTGGGGGCACCTCCGTGCCGTTCCACAGCACGGGCTGCACCTCGAGCAACTGTGCCGACGACGACGAGAAGAGGGCGATGGTGCGCTTGTCGCCCACGTGGCGCGGGCAGCCGCACACGTAGTCCTGCGCGGCGTCGGCGGTGCGGCCGACGTAGAACTTCGAGTAGCTGTCGCCCTGGGGGTCGGGGTCGGCCGGGCAGATGAACAGGTCGGGGCTGTCGCCGACGTACGGCGCCAGCGCCCCGGGCAGATCCTCGGACGGGTAGCGGTGGTGATCGTTGTAGTAGAGCCCCAGCGCCACGGCGATCTGCTTGAGATTGTTGCGGCACACCGTGTCCTTCGACACCGTCCGCCCGCGCCAGAGCGCCGAGTAGCCCATCGTCGCCAGGATCCCCAGGATCGCCACCACCACCAGCAGCTCGATGAGCGAGAAGCCGCGACGCTTGCGGTCGTTCACCTTCCTGCACCTCATGTTCGCACTCCCTAAGAAGCAACTTCAGGTCTTCCACCCCCTCTCGCTGCAATTCCAGTGCCAAACCACCCCGCGCGCCCGCACAGAAAGCGCCCCCGACGCCCCAACGCCCGCTCACACCCGCGCCGCCCGCCCAACGTGCCGAAGCCACAAGTCCATACAAACACACGGTTTCCGTTTCGCCCTGCCGCCGCCGACCCGCGGCGAACGCTCCGCGCCGCCCCCTCCAAACGCCGCCCAGGCCGCCAGACGCCGCGCGCCGCGTGGCCGGCCCACGGGCTAGCTTCACTGTCCAGGACTTGGACAGCGCGAGCGCCCCAGGCGTGAGCAGGCAGTGGTAAGGTATTGATACGCCAGGGCTTATGGCAGAGCGCTCACATCGTGGAGACCAGGCGCCGCACTCTGTGGCGCCCCAGCCGACCCCACCTCCCCGCGACCCGCACACACCATGGAAGCGGAACTCCCTGCCGCCCTGCGGAAAGAACTCCCCTGCCCCCGGCCAGCCGCAGCGGTCCGCCATCCCCACGAGGCCCTTCACATGCAGGCGGCCCCCTAGTAAGATAGGCGCGCCTGCGTTCCCTGACGGCTCACCCCCTGGGGAGCCCGCCGTCGCCCACGGACCGAGGAGCCCGCCCGCATGCACCGCGCCGCCTGCCTCTCCGTCGTGCTCGCCTGCCTGTCGCTCGCGCCGGCCGCCGCCGGCGCGCCGGCCGAGGCCCCCCGCCTGCACATCTGCCCGGCGCCCGTCGGCGAGTGGAAGGCCGACATCCACGACGTCCAGCACGTGCTCCGCTCGGCCGCCGAGCCGCTCTGGCAGCACTTCCCCGAGCGGCGCCTCGACCCGATCGTCGTCGCGCCCAGAGGCGGCCCCATCGTATGGTTCAAGCGGGGCCTCCAGCGCGAGTACTACGTGCAGCTCAACACCGGCGGCACCTTCTGGTGCCAGTACGCCTACCAGTTCGCCCACGAGTTCTGCCACATCCTCTCGTGCTACGAGCCGACCGAGAAGGCGAACAAGTGGTTCGAGGAGTCGATCTGCGAGATGGCCTCGCTCTACGCCCTGCGCCGCATGGCCGAGACCTGGAAGGTCAAGCCGCCCTACCCCAACTGGCGCGGCTTCTCGAAGCACCTCCGCGCCTACGCCGACGAGCGCATCAAGAAGAGCCAGCTCCCCGACGGCACCAGTCTCACCGCCTGGTACCGCCAGCACGAGCCTGTCCTCCGCAGGAACTCGACCGACCGCGAGAAGAACAACATCGTCGCCGTCGTCCTCCTCCCGCTCTTCGAGGCCGAGCCCGAGCACTGGGCCGCCGTCGAGTTCCTCAACGCGGCCCCCTCGAAGAAGCCGCGCAGCTTCCAGCACTACCTCGCCGACTGGCACACCCACGCGCCCGAGCGACACCGGCCCTTCATCGCAACGATCGCCGCGCAATTCGAGATCGAGGTCGGCGCATCGTCGCGGCGATGAATGCATGGGAGAACCTGGCGAGGCGGTGTGCATCGTGAAGGCTTCTGCCGGAGACACTCCTTGACGCCAACACGTACTACGGGGATCGAAGAGGAACGGCGCGCTCGCGCGCAGGGCGCGGCGGCGTCGAAGCGCGACCTGGTGGTGGTCGGCCTCATCGCGCTCGCGTCGCTCGGCGTGCGGGTGGCCATGGCGGCGCGGTGCGGCATCTTCCAGGACGAGGGCATCTACTGGTGGGACGCCCACTACACGGGGGTTGGCTTCTGTCCGTCGCCGCCGGTGAGTGCCACGGCTGTGGTGCTGGGGGAGGCTCTGCTGGGGCCGGGGTTGCTGGGCCTGCGGGCGGGCGCTCTGCTGGCCGGCACGGCGACGATCGTGATGGCGTATGCCGCCGCTCGCAGCCTGTTCGGCGGCAGGGCCGGGCTGTGGGCCGCCGCCCTCTTCGCGCTCTGTCCATTCTTCGTGGCGCTCGGCACCGTGACGACGCCGGAGCCGTTCCTTGTCCTGGCGTGGCTGGGCTTCGTGTGGCTGACCTGGCGGGGGGCCCGAGGCGGCCGTGCGGCTTGGTGGGCTGGCGCCGGCCTCGTCCTGGCGATGGGTCTGTACAGCAAGTACATGATGGTGCTGGCCGTCCCCTGCCTGCTCCTCGGCCTGCTGATGGTGCGCGCGTGGCGGCCGGCTCTGCGGCGTGCGGGTCCGTGGCTGGCCATCGGCATCGGCCTGCTGTTGTTCGTGCCCGTGTTTCTCTGGTGGAACGCGCTTTATGAATGGGCCGCCGTGCGCTTCCACCTGGCGAGCCGACACGAGTGGACGGCGTCGTGGAAGCTGGCGATGCGGTACGTGCTGGGGCACGCGGGCGTGCTCTCGCCCGCGATCTACGCGGGCATCCTCTTCGCATTCGTGGTCTGCGCCCGGTTGTGGCGCAGGCAGCGACACGCGGCCGCCGCATGGGTGCTGTCCTTCGGGGTGCTCCCCATCGCGTTCTTCCTGCCGCCCAGCCTGTTCACGAAGTGGACGACGATGCGCGAGCACTGGGACGTGGTGGGCTATGCGACGGGGCTGCTTGGCCTGGCCGCGGTGATCGATGGCCTGGGCCGGGCGGACGGCAAGGCGCGTCGCGCCCTCGGGGCCGTGACCTTGGGCACGGCGCTGCTCGCCTCCGCTTGCGTGGCCGTCGCCGTGATCTGGCCGCAGACTGCCGTGGCCCTCGGGACCCGCCCGCCGACCCGCAAGATGCTGGGCTGGACCCGATTGGCCCAACGCGTGCGCGAGGCCCGCGCGCAGTGGGACGGGCCGCCGCCGCCCATCGTCACCGAGTCCTTCACACCCGCGCTGTGCCTGGGCTTCCACCTTCGGGACCAGGGGCTGATCCACACCCTCGACAACGAGCGCAACCACGATTACGGCCTGGCCGACCAACTGGAGAGCTGGGGCATCGACGAGGCGACACTGCTGCGCCAGCACGCCGGCGAGGACGTGCTCTACGTCCACGAGTACCGAGTGGACGACGACGAAGACGCCATCGAGGATCCGCCCGACCGCATCCTGGCCCTGTGCGCCCAAGTCGAGCCCATCGGCCAGGTGGAGATCGCGTACGGCGGCGAGCCGGTCCGCCTCTTCGGCCTGTTCCGGGGAAGGGCGCTCCGCGCAACAGCGCCGCCGCCAGACGAGCCGTGACCGCCCCTTCCTGGGACCAGAGCCAGGAGCTTGCAGGACGTGGGGATTCCGGCGAGGAGCTCTGTGATGAGAGTCACGTGGGTTAGTGTGCTATGTCTGCTCGCGTCCCTCGCCTCGGCGGGCTGGGAGACGAACTTCGCGGAGAACCCGTCGGCGGAGACGGACCGCAACCGCGATGGGCTGCCCGACGGCTGGCAGCCGCACGCCTTCAGGTCGCCGGCGAAGCTGGCGTGGGATAGGAGCGTCGCGCACACGGGGAAGGCGAGCCTGCGCATACAGGACTCGCTGAACCCCGATGCCAGGGAGTGGAACGAGCGGACGGGGCGATGGCTCGCGGGCCAGCGGCGCAAGGTGACCGCCGGCGCGAGCTATACGCTCCAGCTCTGGGTCAAGACCGAGGGCGTCACGGGCAAGGCCAATGCCTGCATCGCCTGGTGGGCCGGCGACAGTTGGCTGGCCGAGAGCTACACGCCGAGCGTCGAGGGCACCAGCGACTGGCGGCAGCTCACCGTCACAGCGAAGGCCCCGGCCAAGGCGACCGCCGCGCAGATCTACCTCTGCCTGTCCCAGAGCAAAGGCACCGCCTGGTTCGACGATATCTCGATGGCCCGGGCCGGCAAGACGCCCAGCAACTTCCAGCCCCTGGACATCGCGGCGGCCTGCAACATGGGCTTCCGCGATGAGACGGCCGGCGACGGCAAGGGCGGCTGGACGGACCAGGGGGCGAACGACCTGCGGGATCTGCCGACGGGCGACGTCGAGCTGCGCGGCATCCCCTTCCGCATCCTCGATCCCGCGGGGGACGATGGCAAGAGCTGCATCGTGCTCAGGGGCAAGGGCCTGGAGCGCCTCCCGACCTCGGCGACCATCCCCGTCGGCAGGACCTGCGAGACCCTCTACTTCCTGCACGCCTGCGCCTGGGCGCGGCCGGGCGAGCCGGTCGGCGAGTACAGGCTCGACTTCGCCGACGGCTCGACCTACGTCATCGAGCTTACCGCCGGCCGGGAGATCTTCGACTGGTGGCGGCCCAACGACACCAAGGACTGCGCCGTCGGCTGGGAGGGCGCCAACGCCGAATCGCCCTCCGTCGGCCTCGGCATCTTCCCCGTCGCGAATCCCGAGCCAAAGGTCGCCATCCAGTCGATCCGCCTCGTCGCGACGGGCAAGAATCCCATTCCGATCCTGGTCGCGCTGACGACCGCCGACGGGCCGGCTGTCCTGACCGAGCGGCCCATCCGCTACGAGTTCACCGACACCAAGGGTTGGTACCCCTTCACCATGCCCAACGACGACACGAATCTCGATGCCGTCGACCTCACCCGCTTCCTCGACGCGCCCGCGGGCAAGCACGGCTTCAACGGCGTCCGCGGCGACGGCCACTTCCACTTCGCCGACGGTACCCGCGCGCGCTTCTTCGGCACCAACATCGGCGGGCCGTCGGCCTTCCCCGAGAAGACCAAGGCGCCCGTCATCGCCGCACGCCTGGCGAAGTACGGCGTCAACCTGCTCCGCATCCACGCCATCGACGGCCGCTGGGGCCGCCTCATCGACTACGAGAAGGGCCACAGCCGCACGTTCCGCGCCGACATGCTCGACCGCCTCGACTTCTTCGTCGCCGAGCTGCTCCGCCGCGGCATCTACGTCTACTTCGACATGCTCGACTACCGCCGCTTCCTGCCCGGCGACGGCGTGACCGACGCCGCGAAATTCGAGCACGGCTGGAAGAACTCGATCAAGGGCGCCACCTGCTTCAACGACCGCCTCATCGAGCTCCAGAAGGAGTTCGCCACCGCCTTCTTCACCCACCGCAACCCCTACACCGGCCGCCGCTACACCGAGGAGCCCGGCGTCGCGGTCGTCGAGATCACCAACGAGAACTCCGTCTTCTACTTCCGCAACACCACCCTCACCCTGCCCGTCTACGTCGACGAGCTCAAGGCCCGCTGGAATCGCTGGCTCGCCGATCGCCACGGCGACCGCGCCGCGCTCGCGAAGGCCTGGACGAACGCCGACGGCCAGTGCGCGCTCCTCGCCGACGAGGACCCCGCGAAGCGCAGCGTGGTCCTCCCGATGCGACACCTCTACCAGGACCCCGCCAAGGCGCCCTTCGTCGGCGAGCGCTCGCCGCTGCGGGTCAACGCCATGGTCCGCTTCTTCTTCGACCTCGAGCGCCGCTACTACGGCGAGATGCGCACCCACCTCCACAAGATCGGCATCCGCGTGCCCATCACAGGCACCAACCAGACCTTCTGCCCCGCCAGCGTCGCCGCCGACAGCGTTAACGACTTCATGTCGCGGAACAACTACTGGTGCCACCCCAACGTCCACGCGAAACCCTTCTTCACCTTCCGCAACCGCTCCGTGCTCAAGAGCGACCTGGCGACGACCTCGAACCCCATCACGAACATCGCGTCGAGCACGGTCGTTGGGAAACCGATGATCAGCCCCGAGTTCAACTGGCCGTGGCCCATCCAGTACCGCGCCGAGTGCCTGCCCATGATGGCCGCCTACGCCTGTCTCCAGGATTGGGACGGCCTGCTCTTCTTCGCCTACAAGCCCGAGGGACAGAAACTCGAGTGGTTCGCCAGCCACAGCGACCCGGTGCGCTGGGGCGCGTTCCCCGCGGCAGCGATGCTCTTCCATCGCAACGACGTGTCGGTCGCCAAGAAGACGGTCCTGGTCGAGTGGCAGGAACGCGACGTCTTCCGAGGCCGCCCCTCGCACATCGACGCTCGACGCTCGCCCTTCCGCCACCACACATACCTCTCCAGGGTCAGGAGCTTCGTCGGCACGATGGGATTCACCCCCGTTGTCTCTGGCCCTGCCTTCGATGCTGAGCCCAGGAAGCAGTACATCAGCGACACCGGCGAGCTGACCCTCGACAGCGAACGACACCTGTTCACCATCGATACCCCGCGCACGAAGGCCGTCGTCGGCTTCCTCGGCGAGCTTGGGAGAATCGAGCTCGGCGGGATGACCGTCGAGTGCAAGACGCCCTTCGCCGCCATCCTCGTCACCGCGCTCGACGGCAAGCCCATCGGCAAGGCCGAGCACCTGCTCGTCACCGCCGTCGCCCGCGCCGAGAACACCGGGCAGGCCTACTACCGCAACCACACCTCCGTCCCCGAGCGCGGCCGCCTGCCCGTCCTCTGCGAGCCGGTCGACGCCACCCTCGCCCTCGCCATGCCCGGCCCGCCCGCCGTCCACGCCCTCGACGAGACGGGCAAGCCCACGAGGCGACTCCCCGCCCGGCGCGTCGCCCGCCGGACCTTCGTGCTTGACCTCGCTGCGGCGCGCAGCCCCTGGTGTAAGGTGGAGGCTCACGCGGACAGGCGGTGACAGAGCCCCGTAGGCAGGCGTTGAAGGAGGCGGCGCCATTTCGGAGTTGGCCAACTCCGAAATGAACGTGGCGCAATCTCCCGGCACTCGCCGAGCCAGGGGGTGCGCGGGACCCCGTGTGCTCGTGGCGCAGCGCCCCGACGCGGGCGGGCTCGATTTCGGGGGTGGGCAACTCCGAAATGCAGGACAGGACATGGCGCCGCGCCGCTGACAAGGACGCGCTCACGACGGCCAGGACAGCGATGGGAGATGGGCTGTGGACAAGCTGGCATGTGCTCTCTTGTGGCTCCTGTGTGGCGCCGCTGTCGCGCTCGGAGCCGAACTGCCGAAGCCGAAGGTCGGCGTCTTCGACCAGGCCGCCTGCGGCGGACAGGGCGCGCGGGTGGAGGCGCTGGTGGACGGGCTGCGGGCCATGGGCTGCGAGGCCGAGGCCTTCGACAGCCTCGAGATGCTCGCCCTGCTCGACTACGACGTCGTTTACCTGTCCGCCATGCACAAGCCGGGCCGCGTGCACGCCGACTGGCGGAAGACGCTCCGCGACTTCGTGGTTGCCGGCGGCAGCGTGCTCCAGACCTGGCACCACCACATCCTCCCCGAGGTGAGCATCGGCGTGCGGCGGGTCTACGGCAGCCGCGGGATGCACGTGGTGCGCGGCCATCCCGCGGTCGAGGGCGCGAGCGACTTCGACGCCCTCTTCCAGGACCACATCGTCGAGCGGGTCGGCAAGGGAGCGACCGTGCTGCTGAAGAACGACGCGGGCGACCCCGTGGCCGCGGCGGGCAAGCTCGGCAAGGGCAAGGTGGTGAGCACGGGCCTGGCGCTCGCGATCCCGAACGGCGGCGTCTCGGCCCGGCCGCGCGGCGCCGAGCGGAAGCTGCTCGAGGCGTTCCTGGCCTGGCTGCGGCCGACTGTCCCGCGCGAGGAGCGGCTCGAGAAGGCCATCAAGACGCCGACCCTGTCGGTGGTGCCGACCGAGGCGCTGGTGGCCGCGGGCTTCGACGCGGCATTCGACGTGCGGGTGGGCAGTCCCGAAAGGGCAGGAGTGAAGGTCGCGTGCGACGGGGCGGAGATGGAAGAGCACGCCCAAACGAGTTTGAGCGTGGCACCCAGAGAGGAGAGGACAGCGAAGGGAAGGCTGGTGCGCCGCTTCCGCATGACGGTGCGGACGGAGCCGGGCAGGGATGTGCGGCGCGAACTGACCGTGCGCGCGACGGTCGGCGAGGCGACCGTGGAGCGGAAGATCGCCGTCGAGGCCGTCTATGGCAGGACGCCGCCGAAGGAGGTGCGCGCCGTGTGGCTCCACGTCCGCGAGGACCGGCACCCGAGGGACGTCATGCCCGAGCTCAAGCGCCTGGGCATCGGGATGGCCGTCCTGCGCATCGCCGGCGGCACCGCGGCGTTCTATGCCTCGAAGGTGCAGCCCGACGTCCAGGACCCGCTGGCGCCCGACGGCGACTGGCTCGCCGAGGCGGTCCGCCACGCCCACGCCAACGGCATCGAGCTCCATCCCTACGTCAACAACTGCATCGTCGAGGGCCGCACCTCGAAGGCATCGCTCGACCGCCTTCGCAAGGCCGGCCGCCTCCAACAGGACCCGCAGGGCCGCTCGATCGCCTGGTTCTGTCCCTCCCAGGAGGCCAACCTCGCGGCGATGGAGCGCGTGATGCTCGAGCTCGCCACCCGCTACGAGGTCGACGGCGTGCAATACGACTTCATCCGCTACCCCAACCCCAACGGCTGCTTCTGTCCGGCGTGCCGCGCGCTGTTCGCGAAGGAGACGGGCAAGCCCGTCGCCAAGTGGCCCGACGACGCGCTCGAGGGGGGCTCGCGGCACGGCGAGTGGGTGGAGTTCCGCTGCCGCCGCGTCTCGGCCATCGTCGAGCGCATTTCGACGCAGATCCGCAAGGCGGCGCCGAAGGTGAAGATCAGCGCCGCCGTGTTCCGCGACTGGCCCCGATGCCGCGAGACGAACGGCCAGGACTGGGTGCGCTGGTGCCGCGAGGGCTGGCTCGACTTCGTGTGCCCGATGAACTACACCCTCGACCCGCGGCTGTTCGACACGCGTGCCGTCGTCCACCGCAAGGCCGTGCCCGAGGGCTTCCCCATCGTCCAGGGCATCGGGATCCGCAGCAGTCGCGGCGGGATGAGGGCCCCCGGCGAGCTGGCGGTGCAGGTCGCTCTGGCCCGGCGGTCGGGCGCGCAGGGCTTCTGCGGCTTCTGCTACTGGCCGGAGCACACGGTCGGCCTCTTCGCCCCCGTCAAGGCGTGGGCCGAGCGCGAGGACGGCGGCTGACCGCACCCGGCGCCCGTCACGCCAGGTCCTGCGCCTCCATCCGGCGCAGCTCGAGCGCCTCGTACCGGCGGCGCATCACGCGGTAGAGGCCCAGCGGCAGCACCACGCTCAGCAGGCCGGCCAGCAGGAACGGGTAGTAGACCGCGAAGCCCTGGCCCGCGACCACCGCCACGACCCCCGCGACCAGGAGCGCGGCGCCCACGACGGGGACGGCCCGCAGGGTGACGAGCACGAAGCCGCGCGCGCGGCCCCGCCCGCCCAGGAAGCCGAGCACCGCACCCAGCAACCCGAGCAGCGCGCCCAACCCGCCGCCGACAAGCCCGCCCATCCGCTCCCCCCACCACGCGCCTGCCGACGACAGCGGATCCTCACCCGCCGCGAACTGCTCCAGCCGCACCGGGCCGAGCACCACCCGACCGCGACCCGGCAGCACGACGTGCAGCACCAGCCGCTCGGGCGCCGGCGTACCATCCTTCGCGCGGAAGGGCACGACGAACCGCCGCCAGCCCGACGTGCCCTCCAGCGCCGCCAGCGGCCCACGCCCAGCGAGGGTGCGCGAGTAGTAGCGCCCGCCGTCGGCGTAGTGGCTCCACAGCTCGAGGTAGCCCTTCCCCTCCACGCCCTCGCAGCGCACGCGCCCGCTGAGCGCGAAGCTCGGCTCGGTGAGCGACGGGCGCTGGAGGGTCAGGACCGTCGCGACGAGCGTCTCGCCCGTGGGGTTCTCGACGACCAGGCGAGCGAAGGGCGTCGCATCGTCCGCCGCGACGACCCTCCACGCACTCGGCTGCCCCGCCGCCGCCATCTGCGCCCAGGAGAACTCCGCCAGCGTCTCGCGGGCCAGCCCCGCCGACGCACATACCACCAGGCTCACGATCACTGCGACCCCTCTCACGGTGCACCTCCAGCCTCTGTGCGATGCGCGGCGAGCAGGCGGTTGACCGTCTCCATGTCGATCCTCCCCTCGGCGTAGAGCACGCGGACCAGCCGCTCGAAGGCGCTCATCGGCTCCTGGCTGTCGAGGATCTTGATCTTCTCGATCAGCCTGTCGAGCCGCAGGCGCACCGTGGGATACGAGATCCCGTAGCTCCTCGCCACCTCCTTGAGCGAGCCCGAGCCGAGCACCAGGCGTTTGACAAACGCCAGATCCTCGTCGCTCAGACCCTCGACCCACCCGCGCTGTCGCTCGTCCATCGCTCGTCCACCTTGAATAATCATCATGCGCACCTTAATAATACTATGCATTTTGTCAAAGTCAAGTTGCACAAAACAAAAATCCCCCTCGAGCCCTCAGTGGGCTGTAAGCCTTTAATCAGCCATCGCTTACGCCAGCACGAACCCGGCTCGCACAGGAACCACGCCCGTCGCAGGCGACGTCGGAGTGCCTTTCCTGGCTGCGCCGGTCGGGGTGGTGCCGGGAGGCCAAAGGAGGTACAATGCGGCTCTGCACAGAAGACAGGACGGAGCGAGATGGACGAGGCCAGAGCGTTCGCGCCGGGCAATGTCTCGTGCGTGTTCAAGATCGTGCCCCACGCCGACCCGGCGCGGATGCACTCGCTGGGGATGGGGTTCACGATCGCCGAAGGGGTGACGGCGACGGTGAGTGCGGGCGAGCCGTCGGGCGTGTGGTTCAACGGCCGTGCCGTGGGGTTCCCCGCGGTCGAGCGGTTGGTCGAGGGGTTGGCGGAGGGGTCGGTCCGCGTCGAGCTGGGGTCGCCGCTGCCGTTGGGCTGCGGGTTCGGCCTGAGCGGCGCGTCGGCGCTGGCGACGGCGTACGCGTTGGACGCGCTGCTGGGGCTCGGGCGTTCGCGTCGGGAGCTTGCGATGTCGGCGCACGTGGCGGAGGTGCGGAGCCTGAGCGGGCTGGGCGACGTGTGCGGTCAGTACCACGGCGGCTGGCTGGTGAAGCTGCGTGCCGGCGACCCGCTGGCGGCGCGGCCGGCGCCGGTGGCGGAGCGGCCGGTCTACGTGCGCTACTTCGCGCAGCTCGACACCAGGAGCGTGATCGGCAGCCCGGCGCAGCGGGAGCGTATCAACGCCGCGGCCGACGTCGCGCTGGCCGCGCTCGGCGAGCTGCTCGACGCCGGCGAGACGGATATGGCCGCCTATATCGAGGTCTCGAAGGCCTTCGCCGTCGCCAGCGGCCTGCTCACCGACCCGCGGGTGCGGGACGCGATCGCCGCGGTCGAGGCCGCCGGGGGCCGCGCGTCGATGATCCTGCTCGGCCACGCGGTGTTCGGCACCGCGCCGTTCGAGGGCGCGACCGCGACGCGGCTGTCGCACGAGGGGGCGAGGGTGGTGGGATGAGCGACACGCCGAAGAGCCATCCGCGCTACGAGTCGCTGCGGCTGCGCGACGCGATCGTCGCGGGCGTCGCGAAGGGCATCACGTCGCCCCACGGGCTGGTCGCCCACGGGCGCGGCGAGGCCCTCGACTACCTGCTCGGCGAGCGCACGCGGCCCTTCGCCCGCAGGGCCATCGGCGCCGCAGCGGCCCTGCTGCTCGAGGCCCAGCACCCCGTCCTGTCGGTGAACGGCAATGCCGCGGCGCTCGTGCCCGACGCGCTCGCCGCCCTGGGCGAGGCGCTCGACGCGCCGCTCGAGGTCAACCTCTTCCACGCCTCGAGGGCCCGCGAGCGCGCGCTGCGCCGCCACCTGCTCGACCACGGCGCCCAGCACGTCCTGATGCCGACCCGGCGCGCCCAGCTCGACTTCATCGACTCCAACCGCCGCTTCGTCCACCCCGACGGCCTCTACCGCGCCGACGTGGTGTTCGTCCCGCTCGAGGACGGCGACCGCTGCGAGGCGCTCCGCAAGATGGGCAAGAGCGTGGTCACGGTCGATCTCAACCCGCTCTCGCGCACGGCACGCGCCGCGACCATCACCGTCGTGGACAACCTGGTGCGGGCCATGCCGCTGCTCGTCGAGCGAGTCGGCGAGCTGTCGGACGCGCGGCCCGCGCGCCTGCGCCAGATCGCGGCGCGGTACGACAACCGAAAGGTCCTTGCCGACGCCGTCCGCTGCATCCGCGGCGGCGCCCGCTGAAGCCGAGGAGACGGGATGCAGCCGCCGATCCTGACGATCCCCGACGACGCCGCGACCCTCGCCGAGCGGCTGGCGCCGCGGCGCAAGCTCTTCGACCGCGCGCTGCTCGGCGACGTGGCGGCTCTCTTCGACGACGTGGCCGCGCGCGGCGACGACGCCATCCGCGACGCCACCGAGCGCTTCGACGGGGTCAGCCTCGACGCCATCCGGCTCTCGGGCGATGCCGTCGGCGCCTGCGTGGCCGCGCTCTCGGGCGAGCTGCGCGAGGCGGTCGAGGTGGCCATCGGCAACATCGAGGAAGTGAATCGCGCGCTGATGCCCGAGCCGCTGTGGCGGACGGAGATCCGCCCTGGCACGGTCGTCGGCGAGAAGGTGACGCCGCTCGAGGCCGTCGGGCTGTGGGTGCCTGCCCGCAAGGGGCCGCTGGTCTCGACGGCCATCATGCTCGCCGTCGCCGCGCGGGTGGCGGGGGTGCGGCGGATCGTCGTGGCCATGCCGCCCTGCGCCGACGGGGTGCCGGACGCGGGCACGGTCGCGGCGGCCGCGCTGTCGGGCGCGACGGAGTTCGTCGTCGGCAACGGCGTGGCCATCCTCGCGGGCCTGACGCTGGGCACGGCGTCGGTGCCCGAGGTGGACGGCCTCTACGGCCCTGGCCCGGGCGCGATCGCCGCGGCCATGGCCACGGCCTTCAGCTACGGCAAGCGCACGGCCCTGGGCATCGGCCCGACCGACGGCATGGTGCTCGCCGACGCGACGGCCGACCCGCGCCTGGTGGCCTGCGACCTGATGACCGAGGCCGAGCACGGCCCCGACTCGGTGAGCGTGCTCGTCACGACCTCGCGGCCGCTCGCCGAGGCCGTCGCAGCCGAGATGGCGCGCCGGGTCGCCACCGTGCCCGAGCCTCGGCGCGGCACCCTCGACCATGTCTTCGGCCCCGAGGGGATGGGCTGCCTGGTCGTCGCGCCCGACCTCGACGCCGCGTGCGCCGCGGCCAACGACTTCGCGGCCGAGCACCTCATCATCGCCTGCGACCCCGACGCCGCCGAGCGGGCCCTCGGCCTCATCGAGCACGCCGGCGAGATCCTGCTCGGCCACGCCACCCCCTTCGCCGCGGCCAACTACGCCATCGGCATCACCGCCGTCCTGCCCACCGGCGGCTTCGCGCGCCAGTTCAGCGGCGTCACCTGCCGCGACATGGTCAAGTGCTCGACCCTCGGCTCGCTCAGCCCCGAGGCCCTCGCCGAGCTTGCCCCCACCCTCGCCGCACTCGCCCGGCACGAGGGCCTCGCCTGCCACGCCGACGCCGCCCAGGCGAGGAAGGGGCGCAGTTCGAGTTGACAGCCTCGGCTGGCAGGCTATAATCACGGTGCTATGACAGGCATAGAGGCCCGCGCATCTCGTCCCTCGCCGATCCGCTCGCCGAGCGGCGCGGGCATCGTCTATCATCACCATCACCACGACAACCC
>CBFDBL010000027.1:0-21611 GCA_965603035.1 uncultured bacterium | reverse complement strand
CCTCGACCCACGGCGAGGCGACGGTCGAGACGGTCACGCGCAGCAGGGGTGCCTTGGGGCTGGCGCTGCGGACGTGCCAGACGGCGGCGGTGATGAGCTTGCCCTTGAGAGGCGCGGGGTCGACGTCGAAGAGGACGAACTCGTCGGTGGGCTGGCAGACGCCGCCGTCGCTGAGGAGCTGGAGGCGCCAGGACTGGTAGGAGAAGGGGAGGGTGAGGTCGCCGCCGACGATGACGGAGTCGGCGGCGCCGCGGCCGAGCTCCCACTCGTAGGTCGTGAAGTCCTCGAGGGTGAGGTCGGTGTCCACGGTGACGGTGCCGGCGCTGAGGCCGGGAGCGATGGCGCCGTTGGCCTCGATGGTCACACTGCCTTCGAAGACGCGGCCGACGCCGCTGAGGCGCTGGAGCTTGAGGTCCACATCGTTGGTCTCGAGCTCGCTGTTGGGCTCGAGGTGGAGCTTGCGGATGTTGATGTCGGTGCCGTCGTTGCGTTGGAGCTCGGCCTGGGAGCCGACGCCGACGTTGACGGTATCGAGGATGACGAGGCCGTTGTTGTTGGTGCCCTTGCTGCGGGAGCCCATCTCGTCGGAGCGGAGGTCGCAACTGTCGAGGCCGGGGCCGACGTTGATGGTGGCGAGGACGTCGTTGACGAGCTGGGGGTCGCCGGCCCAGTTGTCGTCCACCTCGACCTGGATGCCGTTGTTGTTGTTGAGGTCGATGACGAGGCCGCTGCCCGACCAGGGCGACATGCCGTCCTGGCCGTAGCGGATCTCCAGGTTCTGGTCGGGGACGTTGTTGATGATGTGGCCGGCGCCGGGATCGACCTCGACGAACAGGTCGCCCTTGGTGATGGTGAGGGTGTGGCCGTTGAGGTTGAAGGTGTTCTCGCCCCCGGTGCCGAGCTCGGTGTCGCGGCTCTGGAGGCGGACATCGGTGCCGTTGGCGTCCATGTTGGCGACGAGGTTGGCGGTGCCGCCGACGGTGCCGATGAGGCGTGTGGTGTCGTCGCCGGTGATGGTGAGGGTGTAGCCGTTGCCGCCGTCGGTGACGTCGCCGATGAAGATGTCGCTGCCGTCGTCGTCGTTGTTGACGGTGGCGTCGCCGAGCGAGACGTCCACGTCCACGAGCAGGCGCTGGTCGTCGTTGTCGTAGAGGTTGGCCTGGGCGCCGGGGTTGAGGAGCAGGTGCTGGACGTGTGCCCAGCCCTGGACGTCGGAGTTGACGCCGCGGCGGCTCTCGACCCTGCCGACGTCGAGGACGTGGACGGTGGAGCCGAGGGTGTTGACGAGCGGGGTGAAGCCGGTATCGACCTCATCGACGTAGATCTCGATGTCCTCGCCGCCGCCGATCTGGAAGGTGCCCTGGGTGAGGGCGCCGGTGCCGTCCTTGCCGGCGTAGACGCGGATGCGGCGGTCGTCGTTCTCGGCGCCGGTGTCGGCGTCGGTGCTGAGGATGACGCCGTCGAAGCCCATCTGGGAGCCGACCTCCATGTCGGCCCGTGCCTTGACGATCTCGAGGGTGGGGTTGCCGGCGGTGCCGACGGTGCCGTAGATGTCGAGGTCGAAGCTGCCGTCCGCCGGGTTGCCGACGGTGAGGGTGTAGGCGCCGGTGGCGCCGACGTCCTGGAGGCTGAAGTCGTCGCCCTCGCGCTCGACGGTGGCGTTGCCGTTGAGCGTGATGCCCAGGCGGAGCTGCGCGCGGTCCTGGTCCTGGCGGTCGATGCCGACGTGCGCGCCCTCCTCGAAGATGAGGTTGCTGAACACGACGTTGCCGCCCGAGCCCTCCTCGTCGGGCCGGAAGATGCTCAGGTCGCGGCCGACGCCTGGGATGTCGCCTGTGCCGAGGAAGGTGATGGCCTGACCCATGACGTTCGTGCCGCCGTCGAGGCGGTAGCGCGGACGGAAGTACCCACCCTTGTCCACCATGACGCCGCCGGGGAAGAGGGTGTCGCCGATCAGCTTGGGCAGGAGGTTCGGGCGGTCGCTCTGGAGCTCGACGGTGGCGCCGTCGCGGATGATGAGGCTGCCGGTGGAGTCGATGTCGAAGTCGTTGTTCTCGCCGAGTCGGAGGTAGCCGTTGCGGACGACGATGTCGTCGCATTCGAGGAGCCTCCGGTCGATGTTGACGCGCCCGTCCGTCTCGACCAGTGCGCGGGTCAGGTTCGCGTCCTGCCTGGGCAGGCTGAGGAAGGTGCCCGGCGGATCGTTGATGTAGATGTCCACGCCGGGGAGCGCGACGGCCGAGTTGATGTCGAGGTCGCCGCTGCCGGCCGAGCAGAAGATGACGTAGCTGCCGGTCGGGTCGAATCCTGGCAGGGTGCTTTTCTCGATGGTCGTGGCGGCGTGGCCGGCGTCGGTGCCCTGCCCCTGTCCCCATCCCTTGGTCAGGCGCCGCCCGTCGCCCAGGTAGAGGCCCTGGCCGAAGCGATTCTCGCTGATGATGATGTTGACGTCGCCGAAGCCGCTGCTGGCGTTCCGCGGGTCGGCGCTGTTCACGTTACAGTCGTGGTCGAACATCACCCAGGCATCGGGGTCGAGGTTGAAGGTCGCGCCGTTGGTGAGTCGGTTGTTGTTGTTGATGTGGAGCAAGCCGCCGGCGTTGATGTTGAAGGTGCCCTCGCTGGGCCGTCGGCCGTCGGCGTCGTCGCGGAGCCGCAGGGCGGCGTCCTGGTTGACGTTGACGACGGCGGTGGGGTGGAGGGACTGGTCGTCGCGGATGCTGACGATGCCGCCGGTGACGGTGAGGACCTGGCCGTCGCCGAGCGAGCCGTTGTTGCTGTTGCTGTCGAGGCGGACGACGTAGTCGCCGGTGGTGTTGTAGCCCGAGCCGTCGAGGTCGTCGTAGAAGCCGGTGCGGGTGATGAGGTTACTGCCGCCGGTGAGGTTGGGCGGGCTGCTGATGCGGAGCTGGCCGACGCCGAGGAACTGGGTGCCGCGGGTCGTGTCGGCGGTGTCGAAGGTGGTGGTGCTGTTGATCTGGACGTCGCGGAAGGCCTGGAGGAGCTCGATGCCGGAGCCGTTCCAGGACACGTCGTTGACGGTGCCCTGGAAGGTGCCGGTGTCGGTCCACTCGCCGAAGGCTCCGCCCCTGTAGATGGCGTCGGTGTTGTTGTCGCCGAGGTTGTAGACGGCGCCGGAGCCGACGGCGGTGATGCCCTGGTAGAGGGTGGCGCCGCCCGCCTCGGTGCGCGTGGGCTCGGGGCCGGCGGTGGCAGCCAGGATGGCGCCCGGCGCGAGGGTGACGTTCTGGGAGCCGCCGCTGTAGTGGGCGTTGGTGAGGTCGCCGCCGAGGCCGACGAACGGCTGGAGGACGACGTTGGGGAAGTTGGCGGCCGACTGGGTGGTCGCGAAGTGCAGGTAGCTGCCGGGCGCGAGGGTGATCGCAGCGCCGTTGGCGGCGCCGTCGGCGCCGAGGCTCAGCGTGCCGCCGACGTTGGCGGTGCGCCCGTCGAGGACGTTGGCGATGTTGGCGTTCATGCGGCCGAACTGGTTGATGTCCACGGTCGAGGCGGCGAGGCCGGCCGAGCCCGCGGCGTTGGCGTTGTAGAGGCCGCCGGCGTTGATGGTGATCTGGGGGGTGTTGACCGGCGCATCGGCGTCCACGGTGCCGCCGCTGTTCACGGTCACGATGTCGGTCGTGAGCGCGGCGTTGACGTCGAGGGTGCCGTTGGCAACGGTGACGGAGGCGCCGACCAGGCTCGACCAGAGGGCTCCCTGGCTGCCGGGGTCCACCTTCGTCCAGGCGCCAGCGTCGGAGGGCTTGGAGAAGTACGCACCGAAGTTCTCGCCTCCCGTGTTCTCATTGAAGCCGATGGCGATGTCGTACGTCGTGCCCGCGGTCAGCGTGGCGGTCACGTCGCCATTGCCGCCGGTGACCACCCCTTCGCTGCTGTCGAAGATGTGGTCGCCGTTGACGTCGACGTAGAACGAGCCGTCGTCGTCAATGCCGGCCGTAGGGTTCCCTGCCTGGCCGACGCGGAAGAGATGGGCGCCGTCCTCGTCGGCGTGGTACTGGCCGGTCCAGACGAGCTGCCACCGGTCGCCGGTCGCATTGGACAGCAGGCCCATGGCGGTGCTGTCGTCCACGGCGCTGGCATAGCCGGCCCCCTCGACGGGGGTATCGGCGAGTCGCCCGCCGACCCCCGTGAAGGTCCGTTCCGGCACGTCGGTGAAGGCGCCGTCGAACGTGATGTAGCTGGTGCCGCTGGACCCGTCCTTGAAGACGCTGACGTCGAGCTGCCCTTGCCCGACGCCGCCGACGGTGGTGAGCGGCTGGTTGATGGCGAGGGTGCCGCCGTCCACGTCCACGAACGCGGTGGTCGAGATCGCCGTGTTCAGGTGGGTGGTGCCGCCGGTGACGTAGGTGGCGCCGCTGTAGGTGTGGCCGCCGGCGACGGCGTTGATGTTCACCGTCCCGCCTTCACCCGTGACGTTGGCGGTGCCGCCGAGATTGAAGGCGACGTCGGTGCTGTCGAAGCGGAAGTCGTTGACGGTGAACGAGCCGGCGCCCGTGGTCGTGGCCGTGCCGCCGCGGACGTTCAGCGACTCGGCGGCGACGGCGCTGCCCACGGTCAGGGTGCCGCCGGCCAGGACGTTGATCGTGCCGCCGGGGATGTTGAGGGTGGCGTTGGTGAGGTCGAGGGCGGAGGCGATCTGGATCGAGGAGGCGATGTCGAGCACGGCGCCGGGGGTGACGGTGTTGGTGCCGGCGGTGCTCAGGGTGTTGGCCTGGACGGTGCCGGCCAGGTTCAGGGCGGCGCCGGCGGCGACGTTGACCGTCGGTGCAACGACGCTGCCGGTGGCTGCCACGTCGAGGGTGCTGCCCGCGGCGACATTGACGAAGTTGGCCTGGAGCGTGCCGGCGATGTCGAGCGCGGCGGGCGAGGCGCTCGTGGCGTTGACGAAGTGGGTGATGGCGAGGTTCTGGCCAATCTCGACGATGAGCGAGCCGGTGTTCACGACGGCAAGGGTGCCGCCGACGCTGCTCATGTCGCGGACGCTGACGACGTCGGCGTCGTCGATCGTGCAGTCGGTCATGGCCGTGGGCACGGTGCCGCCCCAGGTCGCCGCCTGGTCCCAGTAGCCGCCCGGCGGCGGCCCGGGCGTGGTGCTCACCACGGTGGCACCACCCAGGTCGAGGGCGATGTTGTCGAACACGGTGGTGCAAAGCAGAGCGTCGTCGTGGGCCGTCAGGGCGAGGCCGGCGTAGACGCCGGTGGACATGCTGACCGTCTGGGTAGTGCCCATCTGTGCCCACGCCCCTGGCGTGCCGCTGGCATCGGGCGCCCAGTAGCCGCTGAACGAGTCGCCCACGCGCTCGAGCTTGAGCCAGTAGTACGAGTCCGTGAAACCGTCGGTATGCTCGCTCGCGGAGTCCGCGCCGTCGGTCGGCCGCCGCTGGAAGGTGATGCGGTTCTGTCCGGTCGTCGGGGTCCGCGCGACCAAGGTGTTCCGGCTGTTGGCGTTCAGCGACTCGCGGGCCATGATGCCGGCCTTCGCCCACGCGTTCGTGTTCTCGGGGTCGCTGATGCGCGCGCTGAGGTTGAAGTCGCCGCTGAGCGGGAGGTAGGCGTAGTAGAACTGGTCGGAGGTCTCCCAGATGTCGCTGCCGCTGCCCTCGAGGGTCAGCGTCCCCGCCGGATCCCCGGTGTGGGTGCCGGCCTGTCCCGGGCCGCCGATGTCCGCATAGTCCAGCGGCAGCGCCTGGGCCACTGTGCCGAGGCCCAACAGCACTGCGATTGCGGCCGCCCGTGCCAGTGTCTGCTTCCTCATCGCGGTCCCTCCTGATAGGAGTGCTCATCCATTCCGAGGTCGTTCCCCGCCATAGGCCATCCTCCGCCGACAGGGGAGGATGGTGACGTGGTCCCGTCGTGCGTGCCGGCTGCGGGAGGGCTGGGTATGTGTGGGAGACACAGCACACTCCGGCCCGTCGTCGCGGTCGGCCTCGTCGAACGAGATTCGGCTGTCAAGGACAGTGCGGCAGGCGGATTATCGGACTCCTGCTGCGCTGACGCCTGTATAAAGAGCAAATAGCGTGCCGGCTGAGCGGGCTCATGGCCTCAAATCGGAAATTGCCTAACGCCTCTGGTGCAAACGACTTCCGGCGCCGCTCGCGCGGCGCCCGGAGGGCCTCGCGCAGCGGCGCCGGGCCGCCATGTTGACGTTCGTCAACACCGATCCGGCCGATCTCGGGCGATCTGCGGCCTAAGGCGTTGCCTGCGCGAGACATGCGGCATGTTGACGAACGGCAACATGAATCGAGCCCAATCAACATGGCGAGTCTGGCGTCTCGGACGGGGTCTGCTCGCCCTGACAGGGCGGCGCGCGGGGGGCCGGGGTCGGATGTCAGAGGTTGTCAGGGAGTGCAAGAAAGGCGCGCGCAGTGTCGGCGGGATGTCACGGCGCGGGAGTTCGTGGTTGACCTGCCTGTCGTCGGGGCGTATATTCAGCGACGCGGTCGTGGCCGCGCCGGCGGCCGCCGCGCGCAGGCGAACCACCGAGCCGAAAGGAGCCAGCCGCAATGGACCCAGAGCCCAGGGCCGACGGGGCCGCGACGGACGATCTCGAGGCGGTCCAGGCGCTCAGCGCGGCCTACGCGAAGATGACGGACCAGATCGGCCGGGCCATCGTGGGGCAGCAGGCGGTGATCGAGCAGGTGCTCGTCGCGGTCTTCTGCCGCGGCCACGGCCTGCTCGTCGGCGTCCCGGGCCTCGCCAAGACACTGCTCGTCAGCACCCTCGCCCAGGTGCTCCACCTCGGCTTCCGGCGCATCCAGTTCACACCCGACCTCATGCCCTCCGACATCACGGGCACCGACGTGCTCGAGGAGGACCGCACGACCGGCAAGCGCGTCTTCCGGTTCGTCCGAGGCCCCCTGTTCGCCAACATGATCCTCGCCGACGAGATCAACCGCACCCCGCCCAAGACCCAGGCCGCGCTCCTCGAGGGCATGCAGGAGCGCATGGTCAGCGTCGGCGAGAAGGACTACGCCCTGCCCGACCCCTTCTTCGTGCTCGCCACCCAGAACCCGATCGAGCAGGAGGGCACCTACCCGCTGCCCGAGGCCCAGCTCGACCGCTTCATGTTCATGATCATGGTGGACTACCCGGACGCGACCGAAGAGCTCGAGATCATGAAAATGGTCGCGGGCACCTACGAGGCGGACCTCGAGGTGGCGCTGACCGGCGAGGACATCGTGCGGCTCCAGCAGATCGTGCGGCGGGTGCCCGCGGCCGACCACGTGTTCCATTACGCGCGCGACCTGGCCCGCGCGACGCGCCCCGGGCGGCCCGAGGCGCCGGCGTTCATCGGCGAGCTGGTGCAGTGGGGCGCCGGCCCGCGGGCCAGCATCTACATGATGCTCGCGGCCAAGGCCCGGGCCATCCTGCACGGGCGCTACCACGCCACCACCGAGGACGTGCGGGCCATGGCCCTGCCCGTCATGCGCCACCGCGTGATCCCGACCTTCAACGCCGAGGCCGCCGGCATTAAGGCCGACCAGATCGTCGAGCGCCTGCTCGTCGAGATCCAGCCCGCCGTCGAGGAAGCCGTCGCCTGAACCGGATGACCTGACATGGCCGACGCGCCCGCCAGACCGGACTACATGGAGCTGCTCGACCCCGACGCGCTGACGCGGATCGGGCGGCTCGAGCTGATCGCGCGCGGGATCGTCGAGGGCTTCGTCGCAGGCCGACACCGCAGCCCCCACCGAGGATTCTCCGTCGAGTTCGCCGAGCACCGCGAGTACGTCGCCGGCGACAACCCCCGCGACCTCGACTGGCGGGTCTACGCCAAGAGCGACCGCTACTACATCAAGCGCTACATCGAGGAGACCAACCTCCGCGCCACGCTCCTGCTCGACGCCTCCGGCTCCATGGCCTACGCCGGCGACGCCGCGGGCAGCCGCAACGGACGCCGGCTCTCGAAGTTCCAGTACGCCCAGTTCCTCGCCGCCACCCTCGCCCACCTGCTCATCAACCAGCAGGACGCCGTCGGGCTCGTGACCTTCGACACCGAGGTCCGCCGATACATCCCCTCGCGCAGCCGCACCAGCCACCTGCGCGTGCTCCTCGAGGAGATTCACCGCACCGAGCCAGGCGACGAGACGCGCCTCGCGCCCGTCTTCCACGACATTGCCGACCGCGTGCACCGACGCGGCCTCATCGTCGTCATCTCCGACCTCTTCGACGACCCCGAGCCGCTGCTCAAGGCCCTCCACCACTTCCGATACCGAAAGCACGAGGTCCTGCTCCTCCACGTCATGGCCGCCGAGGAGCTCACCTTCCCCTTCGAGCGGTGGAGCCTGTTCCGAGACCTCGAGCTCGCCGGGCGGCGCGTCCAGCTCGACCCCAGGTCCATCCGCGCCGCCTACCTCGACGAGGTCCGCAAGCACATCGCCCAGATCGAGTACGGCTGCGGGCGGATGAACATCGACTACGTGCCCATGTCGACCGAGCAGGACTTCGACGTGGCGCTCGCGACCTACCTGGCGCGGCGCAGGAGCCTGGCCAAGTGACATTTGCGATTTGTGATTTGCGATTTGCGATTTCCTCCCAATCGCGAATCGCGAATCGACGGTCGGAAATCCGCCCATGACGTTCATCAACACCGCCATGCTGTTCGGCCTGCTCGCGATCGCGGTGCCGATCCTGATCCACCTGCTCAATCGCAGCAAGGCGAAGGTGCTCGACTGGGGCGCCATGCGGTTCCTGCTCGCGTCGCTGACGTCGCAGAACCGGCGGATTCTGATCGAGGAGATCATCCTGCTGGCGATGCGGTGCGTGCTGGTGGCGCTGGTGGTGCTGGCGATCGCGCGGCCCTTCCTGCCGAGCCGGTCGCGGGTGCCGTGGGCGATCGTGCTGCCGGCGGTGCTCGGCGCGGCGGTGTGCGTGGGGGTGATGGGCGCGATGTGGGCGCACCGCGGGGCGCGGTGGGGCCTGCTCGCGGCGGCGGTGGCGCTCGTGGCGGTCGCGTGCACGGCCTCGGCCGTCGAGCGGTGGTGGCAGGAGCTGCGCTGGGCACGGGGGCGCGGCGAGCGCGACGTGGCGATCCTGCTCGACGCCTCGATGTCGATGACCCTGCGGGTCGAGGGGCGGACCAACTTCGAGCGGGCCGTCGAGGAGGCCCGCACCGTCGTCGATGCCTGCCTGCCCGGCGACGCCGTGTGCCTGCTGCTGGCGGGCCCCGTGCCCCGGCCGGTCGTCGCGACGCCGACGGCGGACCGCCGCGAGATCCGCGCGGCGCTCGAGCGGCTCCAGCCGATCGGCGGCTCCATGGGCGTGCTCGAGGCGCTCAACGCCGCGGCGGCCGCGCTGGCCGAGGGCAACAACGCCTCGAAGAAGATCGTGCTCATCACCGACGGCCAGAACGTCGGCTGGGACGTGCGCAGCGAGGCCCGCTGGCGCTTCCTGGCCGAAGGGCTCAAGGACCTGCCGTCGGAGCCGAAGATCGTCTGCCGCCGCCTCGCGCTGCCCAAGGGCCTGCGCAACGCGGCGGTGGCCGACGTCGGCTTCTCGCGCAAGGTCGTCGGCACCGACCGGCCCGTGAAGATCCACGTGAAGGTGATGAACACCGGGACGGGCACGATGAAACCGGGGGAGGTCGAGCTGAGCGTCGAAGGCGCGAAGGTCGCGACCGAGCGGATCGTCACCGAGATCGAGCCGCGCGCCACCGAGACCGTGACCTTCGAGCACCGCTTCGCACGCCCAGGCCCCCGGCTCGTCTCGGCGCGCATCCTCGGGCGCGACGACCTCGCCGCCGACGACGCCGCGTCCAGGGTGCTCAACGTCATCGACAAGCTGAGCGTCCTGATCGTGGACGGCGCTCCCTCGGCTCGCCCGCTCGGCGGCGCCGCAGCGTTCATCGACATCGCGCTCACACCCCGCCGCGAGGAGGAGCCGCCCAGCCCGGCGCCGAAGCCCAAGGGCAAGCGCGGCGGCCAGCCGCGCTACCTCGTCGAGCCGAAGGTGGTCCCGGCGCCCGAGATCGGGACCGTGACCGACCTGGGCCGCTACGCGGCGATCGTCCTGGCCAACGTGCCCCGGCTGCCCGACGCGGCGGCGGCGAGCCTCGCGCGCTACGTCCAGGCCGGCGGCGGGCTCCTGCTCGCACCCGGCATCCGCGCCAAGCCGACCTTCTACAACGCCTGGGTGACCCAGGCGGCCGAGCCCGTGGCACCCGCGCGGCTCGCGGACCGCCGCAACGCCGCCGACGAGCCCGCGCGCCTCGAGCCCAAGACCTTCGGACACCCCGCCCTCCGCCTCGTCGCAGCGTCCGTCCAGTCCGACGCCGGCTCCGCGCTCATCAAGGCATACTGGAAGCTCGACGCCAACGAGCGCGACCCCGACGTGCGCGTCGGAGGCCGCCTCCACACCGGCGAGCCCTTCCTCGTCGAGCGCAAGCTCGGCAAGGGCTACGTGCTGATGACCGCCGCCCCGCTCGACCCCAGCGGCGGCAACCTGCCGGCTCTCAAGTCCTTCGTCCCGCTCATCCACGAGCTCGTCTACTACCTCGCCGCGCCCATGATGCTCGACGCGAACGTCGCACCCGGCACCGAGGCGACCCTCGAGCTGCGCGAGGCGACCGCCGGCGGACCCGCCGCCGGCCGCGGCCTGCGGGCCGAGTACTTCGACAGCAAGGACCTGACCCGCCTCGCCGCGACACGCACCGACCCCACCGTGGACTTCGCCTGGGGGCAGGGCCGCCCGCACCCGTCGGTGCACCCCGACAGCTTCTCGGTGCGCTGGACGGGCTACGTGCGCCCGCGCTACTCCGAGCGCTACACCTTCCACGCCGAGACCGACGACGGCGTGCGGCTGTGGGTGGACGGCAAGCGGCTGATCGACGCCTGGCGCGACCAGGCGGCGTCGGAGCAAAGGGGCTCGATCGCGCTCACGGCGGGGCGGCGCCACAAGCTCAAGCTCGAGTACTACGAGGGCAGCAGCGAGGCGGTGGCCAAGCTGCGCTGGTCGAGCCGCAGCCAGCGCAAGGAGATCGTCCCCCAGAGCCAGCTCATCCCAGCGGCGAGCGTGCAAGGGCCGCCGGGCGCGGGCGCCGAGGGCGCCCTGACCGCCGAGGTGATCACACCCTCGCAGCAGCGGCGGCCCGCCAGGCTCGCCGTCGCCGCCGGCCTCCTCCGCGTCAGCTTCGGCGAGACCCAGGAGCCCGGGCTCTACACCCTGCTCCTGCCGCCGGCGCTGGCGGAGATCTACGGCCCGCAGGGCGCCGAGAAGGGCCTGCCCTTCGTCGTGCTGGGCCGGGTCGAGGAGAGCTTCCTCGACGTCCTGTCGGCGACGGACCTCGACCTGGCGGGGCAGCACGTGGATATCTTCGAGACCGAGCGGACCGACGAGATGGCCTCCGCGGTCGCGGGCGGGATGCCGGGCGAGGAGCTGTGGAAGTACCTGGCCTTCGGCGCGCTGTTCGTGCTGCTCGCCGAGATCGCGATCACCCGCTGGGTGGCCGTCCAGCGCCGCCTGCACACGGTCGAGGCCGTGAGCTTCGGCGGCGAGGGGGTGGACATCCAGACGTTCCAGCAGCGCGCGCGGCAGCTCCTGACCGTCCCCTCCGAGCCCACGGAGCCAGTGAGCCCATCGTGAAGCCGCCTATCGGACAGCACAAGATCCTGCCGTTCCACCTGCCTGCGGCCGCGGCGTGGCTGCTGGCGGCGGTGCTGATCGCGGGCTGGGTCGCGCTGCACGTGGTCAAGCATCGGGTGCGCGCGGCGTCGCTGCGGGCGCTGCTGCTCGCGGCGCGGGTCGTCGTGGGGTTCGCGGCGCTGCTGGCGGTGCTCGACGCGGTGCAGCGGGTAGTGGTGTTCGCGACGAACTGGCGTCTGTGGCCGCTGGCGCTGGGCGGTGCGGTGGCGGTGGAGGTGCTGCTGGCGCTCTACGCGCTGGAGCGTCGGATCGTGCCGCGCCGCACGGGCATGGCGCTGGCGGCGCTGCGGGTGGGGCTCGTGCTGCTGGTGGTCGGGATGCTGACGCAGCCCGTGCGGTCGGTCGAGACGAGTCGGAGCCTCCAGCGTCTGGTCGCGGTGCTGCTCGACACGTCGGCGTCGATGCGGGTGCCCGACAGGCAGATGACCCCTGCGGAGCGCGTGCGTCTGGCGGCGGCGGTGTCGGCCGCTGCGCCGCGTCGCGCGCACCGGCTCGAGGCCGTCGGGCAGCAGCTCCGCGCCGTGCGCGAGCGGCTGACGGCGCAGATCGACTGGCTCGCGTCGCTGCGCGAGGCGGACGCCGACGCGCGGCTGCGGCAGCTCGAGAGCCGCCGCCGCGGCGTGCGCGAGGCGCTCGGCGAGCTCGGCGACACGCTGACCGAGCAGCTCAAGGCCGTGGCGGAGCCGCTGCGCGGCAAGGTCGCGCTGGCGCCGCGCACGCGCACGGCGCTCGGCGCGGTGCGCGACGCGCTCGACCGCGAGGTCCGCCGACGCCTCGCCGAGGGCCGCGAGCAGTTGACGCGCGGCAACCTGCCCGCGCTCGCACGCGACCCCGAGCCGCTGCTCGACGTGCTGCGCCGCGCCGCGAGCGGGCTCGGCGCGCTCGAGCCGAAGCTCGCCGCCGCCGCCGACGCGCTCGACGAGGCCCTCTACAAGTCGCTCGCGCCCGAGGCCCGGGCCGCGGTGGACGCCGTCGCGGCACGGGACCGCCTGGCGCTCGCCCGCGAGCTGCTCGCCGCCGACGCGGGGCTGCTCGACCGGCTCGGCGGCGACTACGGCCTGCGGCTCTACACCTTCGCCGCCGACGCGACGGAGGCGGACGTCGAGCACTGGCGCGGGAACGGCGCCGACCCCGCGCCGACCGGCGCCGAGCCGGGCGTCGAGCAGCAGACGACGGACCTGGCGGGCGCGCTCGACAAGGTCACCTCCGAGGTGCCCGCCGAGCGGCTCGCGGGCCTGGTCGTGCTGACCGACGGGCGCCACAACGCGCCGACGCGGGTCGAGCCGCTCGCGCGGCGCCTCGGCCTCCAGCGCGTGCCGATCTGCTCCGTGATCTTCGGCGGCGGCGAGAAGCCGACGACCGACGCCGCCGTCGTCGCGCTCGAGGCGCCCGACACCGTTTACGCCAAGGACGAGATGTACCTCGACGCCGAGCTCAAGCTCGACGGGCTCGCCGGCAGGACCGTCAACGTCGTGCTCTACGACGGCGACGAGGCCGTCGACGTCCAGGAGATCCAGGTCGAGAGCGACAAGTTCCGCACCCGCATCCAGCTCGCCGACGAGCCGAAGGAGACGGGCCTCCACGACTACCGCGTCAAGATCGAGCACGTCGAGGGCGAGGTGCTCGCCACCAACAACGAGCACCGCCTGTCGGTCAGCGTCTCCGACGACCAGACCCGCCTGCTCGTCGTCGAGGGGCGGCCGCGGTGGGAGTTCCGCTACCTCAAGAACCTCTTCGCGAGCCGCGATCGGACGGTGAAGCTCCAGTTCGTGCTGCTCCACCCCGACGTGATCCCGGGTCAGGAGCCTCGTCCGACGGTGCACGCGTCGGCGGCGCGCGCGAAGGAGGAGTCGGAGGCGACGGCGCCGCCCGAGGGCGAGGGCGAGTGGATGAAGTTCGACGTGATCGTGCTGGGCGACGTGGAGCCCTCGGCGCTGCCGGAGGCGGATCTGGCGGCGATCCACAAGTTCGTCGTCGAGCGCGGCGGGAGTCTCATCGTGATCGGCGGGCCGTGCCACATGCCGCACGCCTACGCCGGCACGCCGCTCGGCGACATCCTGCCCGTGACGTTCGAGAAGGAGGAGGCGCCCGACGCCTACCTGCCGGCGCCCGAGCAGGCCTACACCGTCGCGCTCACCGCCGAGGGGCGCGAGAGCGTCATCACCCGACTGCGGGTGGACCCCGACGAGAACCTCGAGACGTGGGCCGAGCTGCCCGAGCTCCACTGGCGACACCCGCTCACCCGCGCCAAGCAGGGCGCCTCGGTCCTCGCCTACGCGATGCCGCCCACCCCGCCCGACTTCCTCACACCCAGCCGCCCGCACGAGGTGCCCGACGACGAGACCCTCGCCGAGCGGCGCGCCTTCGAGCGCGAGCGCGCGCTCGTCGCGCTCCACCACGTCGCGCTCGGGCGCGTCCTCTTCCTGAGCTTCGACCGCACCTGGCGCCTGCGCTACCGCGTCGGCGACACCCTCCACCACAAGCTCTGGGGACAGGTCCTGCGCTGGGCCACCGCCGACAAGCTGCCCGCGGGCACCAGCTTCGTCAAGGTCGGCACCGACCAGCCACGCTACGCCCCCCACGCGCGAGTCCAGGTCAGGGCCAAGATCGTCCAGCCCGACTACGCGCCCGTCACCGACGCCGAGGCCACCGCGCGGATCTTCCGCGACGACAAGCTCGTGCTGCGCAAGAAAATGGCCTACGTGCCCAACTCGCTGGGGATGTACAGCGCCGACCTCGGCGAGCTGCCCGGCGGCACCTACCGCTACGAGCTCGAATCGCCCGCCGCGGCGAAGCTGCTCGCCGGCGAGGGCGCCGACAGTGTCTCGACCCGCTTCTTCGTCGAGTCCGCCATCCCCGTCGAGCAGGTCGAGCTGGCGGCGGACCGGGGCCTGCTCGAGCGGCTCGCGCGGCTCACGGGCGGGACCGTCGCCGACCCGCACCGAGCGGGCGACGTGGTGGCGGCGCTCGGCCCTGCGGTGGTGACTCACCGCGAGCGTCGGCAGTGGGCGCTCTGGGACTCCTGGCCGCTGCTGGCCCTCATCGTCCTGCTCGCGGGGACCGAATGGTTCTTGAGAAAACGGGCGCGATTGCCGTAGAATGGAATGTCGGGCCCTGAGGACACAGGAGGCGCTGACGCGACCGGCCTGAGCGCAGGATGGGCTTGCGGGCTTGGGGTAACTCGCTTCAGCGAGTTTCCGCATCGGCTTGAGCCGATGCCGTAGCGTGGCGTTTCGACGCCACGAAAGCGAGGTGAGCCACCGTAGGGAGAACCTGTTTCAACAGGCTTCTCGCCCCTGGCTTCAGCCGATACGTGCGAGGGCAGAAGCCGGCTGTCTGGAAACGCGTTGAAACGCGTTCTCGCGAGACGGGTGTCGGCGCCTCCGTGGCGTTGAAACGCCACGCTACAGCGGCGGATGAATCCACCGCGCAAGCCCGCTGAAGCGGGCTCGCCGGGACGAGCGAGGAAGAGAGATTCCAGCTTCTGGCTCTCAGAAGCTCGGAGGAGCCGGAGTGGTGATGGAACCGCCGGTGGACGAGATCGTGCGGAGGATCGTGGAAGCCTTCGCGCCCCAGCGGATCGTGCTCTTTGGCAGCCGGGCTCGCGGCGAGAACGGGCCGGGGAGCGACCTGGACCTCTTCGTCGAGATGGAGAGCGACAAGCCGGCTCCGGAGCGTGCGCGCGAGGTCGCTCGGCTCTTCGGCCTGCGCAAGTGGGCCATGGATGTCGTGGTCTACACTCCCGAGGAGGTGCGCCGCTTCCGGGACTTGGTCGGAACGCTTCTGCGCACGATCGAGCGGGAGGGGAAGGTCCTCTATGAGCGGGGCTGAGTCGAACTGGCTGGCGTGGGTCCGCAAGGCCGAACACGACTTTCTGGACATGCGCAACAACCTCGCCGCCCAGGAGGTGCCTTGGGACATGGTGTGCTTCCACGCACAGCAGGCAGCGGAGAAGATGCTGAAAGCTCTCCAGGTGTTCCGCGGCCTCGAACCGCCCCGCACGCACGATCTGGTGTCGTTGTTGGCCGAATGCGTCGAGCTCGATGCCGGCCTTTCCGACTTGTCTACTGCCTGCGAGTTGCTCACGCCTTACGGGGTCGCGGTGCGCTATCCCCTTGACACGTACGAGCTGGCCGAGCGCGTGCATGCGGCCGTTCTCCAGCGGTTGCCGCGCCGCGACGGAGGTGTGGAAGGCATAGAGCCCTCTGGGACTGGGGCCTGAGATGCCGGAGCCGGCCCTGTATCGTCAAGGGAACAGAAGGAGACGCGAGGGCCAGTCCCGAAGGGACGACAGAATGTAGCCGGCGGCTTCAGCCGCCGGGAACGGTGAGAAAAAGGAGTCCAGTCCCGAAGGGACGGCAGAAGCTCTCGCCCGAAGGGAGGACGGCTGACGGGAAGAGGGGTGAGGGGCTCTCGGGAGCCGAATCGAGGACGAGGACGACGACGAGCACGAGACGGAGAGAAAGCCAGAGCGAAAGCTCAGGCCAACGGAGGTACCGCTGATGGATGCCGCAGTGTTGAGCGCGGCCGGCGTGGTGCCGGAGCCGATCGTCCGGATGCTGAGGCGTCTGATCCGTCGGACGCGGTGGCTGATCGTGTTGCGCGGGCTGTGCGCCGTGGCGGCGACGGCGGTGGGCGCGCTGCTGATCGTCATGGCCATCGACGCGACGGTGACGCTCTTCGCGCTCTGGGCGCGCTGGGCGCTGTCGCTGTCGGCCTACGTGCTGACCGGCGCCGTCGCCGCATGGTTCCTCGTCCGACCGCTCGCGCACCGCTTCACCCTCGCGGGCAGCGCGCGCGCCATCGAGCTGCGCCACCCCGAGCTCCAGGAGCGCATCAGCTCCGCCGTCGAGCTGCTCACCAGCACCGACGCGCCCGAGCTCCGCGGCTCCGACCAGCTCATCGCCGCGCTCGTCGAGCAGGCCGTCGACAACGTCCAGGCCATCCGCCCGCGCCGCGAGATCTCCCTGCGCCGCGCCAGGCCCTTCGCCATCGCCGCCGCTGGCGTGCTCGCCGTGCTCGCCGCCATGTTTGCCGCGTGGCCCCGACAGACCGCCTTCCTGCTCACGCGAGCCTCCGCTCCGTTCATCAACCTGCCGAACCTCCAGGCCCGCGACCTCGCGGTCCGGCCCGGCGACGTCGTGCTCGCCGAGGGCCAGCGCCTCGAGGTCGAGGTCGCCGTCGCCAGGGCCTCGCTGCGCAGGGCGCGCCTGCGCATCCTCGGCGCCGACGGCATCGAGGCGGCGCAGCGCATGAGCCTCGTCACCCCAGGCGACACCGCCCAGCGACGCTTCGCGCTCACCTGCCCGCCCGCCGCCGCCACGTTCCGCTACCGCGTCCACGCAGGCGACGCCCTGAGCAGGTACTACACCGCCACGGTCGTGCCGAGGCCCGCCATCGAGCGGCTCGCCCTGCGCTACGACTACCCGAAATACGCCAAGCGCCAGCCGAGGATCGAGGAGGCGGGCGACGGCACGATCCGAGCGCTCCGGGGCACCAGGATCACCATCGCCGCCACGACCAACAAGCCGGTCGCCGCCGCACGACTCGTCATCAACGGCGACCCGACCGACGTCGAGCCGACCCTCTCGCACGACGAGCACCCGACCTGCACCTTCGCCTTCGAGCTGACCCCCGAGCGCGCCGGGCGCTGGGCCCTCGCGCTCGTCGACGAGCACGGGTTCGACAGCTCGTCGGCCGAGCACGCCATCGAGCTCGAGCCCGACGGCCCGCCCGTCGTCGCCGTCCTGAAGCCCGAGGCCAAGAAGCTGCGGCTCCCGCCCACCGCCGCCGTGCCCATCGCCTACGCCATCGAGGACGACGTCGGGATCGCGCGCGCCGAGCTGCTCGTCGAGGTCGATGGACGCGGCCGCCCGCCCCGACGCCTCGCGCTCGAGACCGAGCGCGGCAAGCCGCTGCTCGCCGTCACCGGCGAGGCATCGCTCGAGCTCGTCACCCTCAAGCTGCGCGGCGCCAAGTACGTCACCTTCCAGCTCCGCGCGACCGACAGCCTGCCCAAGCCGTTCGGCGGCCCGCAGCACGCCCTCTCGGACGTCTACCGCATCGAGCTCGACATCCGCGCACCGTCGTTCGAGGTCGCCAAGCTGCTCGACGACGAGCGCCGCATGCGCGACACCCTCGAGAAGGTCAAGAAGGACCTCCAGAAGGCCAAGGCCGACTCCACGAAGCTCGAGCGCGAGCTGCCCAAGGCCAAGGAGCCGACCGAGGAGGACGACGAGCGGGTGGACCGCATGCGCCAGAAGCTCGCCGACGCCGACGCCGCGGCCCGGCGCATCGCCCGCGAGATGGAGGGCGGCTACCTCGACAAGCTCGCCGAGCGCGTCGAGGAGCTCGCCGACGAGCACATCGCCAAGGCCGAGAACGTCGCAGGCCAGATCAAGCTCGCCGACGAGCCCGCCGAGCGCGGCATCCTCGCACGCGAGACCGACAGGCTCATCGACCGCGCACTCGCCAAGGTCGACGAGCTGCTCGACGAGATCGAGCCCGTCACCGACACGGTCCGCAAGGCCGTCGAGATCGACGAGCTCGCACGACGCGAAGCCGCGCTCGCAAAGGCCAAGATCGAGGACGAGCAGGCCCAGGACGACCAGCAGCCCGCCGCCATGGACGAGGCCGACTGGCAGCAGGCACAGCGCGCCGTCGCACAGGACCTCGCCGACATGCTCAAGGAGCAGCCCGGCGGAGAGCGCGCCGCCATGGAGCTCGACCAGGCTCAAGCCGCCAACCTAGCCGAACAGGCACAGGCCATGGCACAGGAGCAAGAGAACCTCGCCAACGAAGCGCAGCGACTCGACCGCATGCAGAAGATCGACAACGACCTCGCCAAGCTCGCCGACGACCAGCGGCAGCTCGCCAACGACGCCGCCGACAACCCCGCCGCACAGCCACAGGCCGACCCCATGGGACAGGCCGCCGAAAACATCCAGCAGGGACAGCTCGCACAAGCCGTCGAGCAGCAAGCCGCCGCCGAGAAAGCTCTCAACGACGCCGCTCAGCAGCTCGCACAAGCCCCCCAGCCCGGCGAGCAGGGCGCGGACCCCGGCGAAGCGAACCCGCAGCCCGGCGAGCAGGGCGCGGACCCCGGCGAGGCGAACCCGCAGCCCGGTGAGCAAGGCGCGGACCCCGGCGAGGCGAACCCGCAGCCCGGTGAGCAGGGCGCGGACCCCGGCGAGGCGAACCCGCAGCCCGGTGAGGCGAACCCGCAGCAGCAGGCCGAGCAGGTCGCGGGCCTGGCGGAGCGCCAGGCCGATATCCGCGAGCGCACCGAACAACTCCAGGCCGAGCGCGACCAGCTCGCCGCCCAGCACCAGCAGGCACAGATGGACCGCCTCCAGGCCGAGCAGGCCGACGTCGCACGCGACGCCGCCCAGCTCGCCGAGCGAGTCGGCGAGGACGCGCCACAGCCCGACCAGCTACAGGACCGCGCCGCCGACAACGCCCAGCAGGCCGCCGAAGCCCTCGAAGCCGACCGCATGGCCGACGCCGCCCAGCAGGCGAACGAGGCCGCAGGCGAGCTCGGACAGCTCGCCGAGCGCCTCGAAAACGCCGCCGCCGAAGCGCTCGGCGCCCAGCCCGCCGCCGAAGGTCAGCAACCCGGCGCCGATGGTCAGCAGCCCGGCGTCGAAGCCGCGCAGCCCGCCGCCGAAGGTCAGCAACCCGGCGCCGATGGTCAGCAACCCGGCGCCGAAGGTCAGCAGCCCGGCGCCGAAGCCGCGCAGCCCGCCGCCGAAGGTCAGCAACCCGGCGCCGAAGCCGCGCAGCCCGGCGCGGAAGCCGCGCAGCCCGGCGCCGAAGGTCAGCAGCCTGGCGCCGAAGGTCAGCAACCCGGTGCCGAAGGTCAGCAGCCTGGTGCGCAGGGCCAGGAACCCGGCGCGCAGGGCCAGCAGCCGGGCGGTCAGCAAGGGGCGCCCGACGCTCAGCAGGCGGCCGAGATGGCCCAGGAGGCCGCGGGCCTCGGCGACCGTCAGCAGCAGCTCGCCGACGAGATGCAGGCCCTGGCCCAGCAGGACCCGCTCGCGCAGGCCGCGGCGCAGCAGGCGGCGCTCGCCGAGCGCGCCGCCGCCATGGGCGAGGCGGCCGAGGCCCTTCAACAGCACGCACAGCAGCTCGGCTTCGCCCCGCAGGCCGCACAGCAGGCGGGCGAGGCCGCCGCCGCGATGGCGCAGGCGCAGGAGCAGGCGGGAAACGCCGCCGAGCAACTCGGAGCGGCCGCGCAGCCGGGCGAAGGTCAGGCTCCGGAGGGCGGAGAGGCGCCCGGCGAGGGCGCTGGCGAGCAACCGGGGCAGCCCGCGCCCGCTCCTGGGGCACAGCCGGGTCAGCAACCGGGCCAGGGCGGGCCGGCTCCCAGCGCGGCTCAGGGCTCGCAGCAGGCCGCGGCACAGGCCATGGCCGCGGCGGCGCAGGCGCTCGGCGAGATGGCTCAGGGACTCGGCGAGGCCGCGAGCGCCGCGCCAGGGGCCGCCCCGGGCCAGGCGCCGGCGCCGGGCCAGATGGCCGCGGCGCAGCAATCGGCGAGCGACGCCGCACAGCAGGCCTCGGGCATGGCCGCCGCACAGGCCGCAGGCCAGATGGGCCAGATGGCGGCACAGGCCGCTGCACAGGCCAACGCCATGGGCGGGAACATGCAGAATCAGCCACACCCGAAAGGCGGCGGAAACCCCACCCTCGGCACCGGCGAGCAGGACACCGACCTCTCCGAGGCCAAGCTCAAGTCCCTCGGCATCAAGCTCCAGGACTGGGCGCGCCTGCCCGGCGAGCTCCGCGACCAGATCCTCCAGGCCGCGCACGCCGGCGGCCCCGCCCAGTACCGACCCCTCATCAAGCGCTACTTCCAGGAGATCGCCCGACGCGGCGGCATCGACAAGTCGGAGGGCAAACGCAAGTGACCACGCCCCTCCGCCACACCCTCGCGCTCCTCGCCGCCGTCGCCGCCGCGCTCCCACGCGCCGCGCCCGCCGACGAGGTCTCCGCCGCGCTCCTCAAGTACCAGAAGCCCGTGGACCAGGCCATCGACCGCGCCCTCGCCTACCTCGCCGAGCACCAGGAGCGCGACGGCTCCTTCCAAAGCGGCATGCGCCGCAACACCGGCATCAGCTCCCTGTGCATCATGGCCTTTCTCGCCAAGGGACACACCCCTGGCACCCCTCCCTACGGCGACGTCATCAACAAGGGCATCGACTTCGTCCTCGACTCCCAGCACCACACCGGCATGCTCGTCGCCGACCCGCGCAGCCACGGCCCCATGTACAGCCACACCATCGCCACCCTCATGCTCAGCGAGGTCACCGGCATGGTGGACCCCGAGCGCCAGCGCAAGCTCGACGGCGCGCTCGGCAAAGCCCTCCGCCTCATCATCTCCGCACAGAAGATCCGCAAATCCTCCCGCCACCAGGGCGGATGGCGCTACCAGCACACCAGCCACGACAGCGACATCTCCTGCACCGGCTGGGCCCTCATGTCGCTCCGCTCCGCCCGCAACAACGGCGCCGCCATCCCGCGCGAGTGCATCGACGAGGCCGTCCGCTTCGTCCTCAATTGCCGCCACCGCGACGGCGGATTCGGCTACCAGCCCGGCGGCAGCCCAGGCCTCGCGCGCACAGGCACCGCGCTCCTTTGCCTCGAGTTGTGCGGGCAGCACCGCGACAAGACCACGCTCGCCGCAGGCGACTGGATCCTCCGGCGCCGGCCCCGCAGCGAGCACGAGAGCTTCTTCTACTACGGCATCTACTACGCCTCGCAAGGCATGTTCCAGCTCGGCGACGAGCACTGGGAGCAGTTCGGAGCCCACATGTACGACCTCCTCCTCAAGCTCCAGGACGACGACGGCTCCTGGCCATCGCCCCGCGGCAACGAGGGTCGTGCCGGCAGCTCCTACGCCACCGCCATGGCCGTCCTCGCCATGAGCGTCGCCTACCGCCAGCTCCCCATCTACCAGC
>CBFDBL010000026.1:0-21799 GCA_965603035.1 uncultured bacterium | reverse complement strand
CCGCTACTACTGCTCGGAGCTGGTCTACGAGGCCTTCCGCTCGGCGAACGATGGACGCCCTGTCTTCGAGCTTGCGCCGATGACGTTCAAGGACCCTCGCAGCGGCGTTGCTCAGCCTGAGTGGGTGGACTACTTTCACAAGCTGGGCGCACCGATCCCTGAAGGCCAGCTCGGGATCAACCCCGGCGGCATCTCGCGCTCGCCCAGGATCGAGATCGTCCACGCCTATGGCAAGCCCGATGGCTGGTAGGGGCGTCGTGCAGGAGAAAGGCCATGCCACCACTGCGCGCAGGCATTGCCAGGGTCAGCATCACGCCCTACGTGGGCGCCTGGATGGCCGGGTTCGCGGGACGCGACCACGGCTGCGAGGGCATCCACGACGACCTCCACGCCCGCGCGCTCGTGCTCCAGGCGGGCGAGACGACGGCCGGCCTCGTCGGCTGCGACCTCATCGGGCTGAGCCCGGAGTCCGTCGCGCGCGTGCGCGAGCGGGTCGAGGCCGAGTGTGGCATCGCCGCCGAGCGCGTGATGGTGGCGTGCACCCACACCCACTCGGGGCCGACCGTCGGGCCGCTGCGGCACCCTGGGCTCGACGTCGAGCTGGTGCACGTCATCGAGCGGACCATCGCGGGCGCCGTCGTTGCTGCGTCGCGGTCGCTGGTCGCGGCGTCGCTCGGCGTGGGGAAGGGCACGACGAGCATCGGCATCAACCGCCGCGAGCGCCAGGCCGACGGCTCGATGCGTCTGGGCAAGCATCCCGAAGGCCCGATCGATCCCGAGATCGGCGTGCTCCGGGTCAACGACGCCCATGGCCGCGCGCTCGCCGTTGCCGTCACCCATTCCTGCCACCCCGTGACCCTCGGTGGCTCGAACTACTGGATCTCCGCCGACTACCCCGGCCAGGTCGCCGCGCTGCTCGAGGCCGTGCACCCTGGCGCCGTGTGCCCCTACTTCAACGGGACCTGTGGCAACATCAACTCGACCCCGGTGGGCGGGACCTTCGCCGACGTGCGCCGGCTCGGGCTCATCGCGGGCTCGGAGGCGGTCCGCGTCGCCGAGCAGATCGAGACGGCGGCGGACGTGGGCCTCGCGGTCAGGAGCGTGGTCGTGGACGCGCCGCTGGCCGAGCTGCCGCCGGCCGACGAGTTGCGCGCGTGGCTCGCCGAGCACGAGGCCCAGCTCGACCGCGAGGTCGCCGGCGGCCGCATCTCGCCGTTCCGCCGCGAGAACGATCTGCCGTCGATGTGGGCGCGCGACGCCCTGCGCGTGCTCGAGGAAGGCGCCGTCGAGACGACGCGGGCCGTCGAGCTCCAGGCCCTGCGGCTCGGCGACGCGCTGCTGGTGACCACGCCCGGCGAGACGTTCGTCGAGATCGGGCTTGCCATCAAGGCGGCCTCGCCGGTCACGAACACCTTCGTCCTCGGCTACACCAACGGCAACGTCGGCTACATCCCGACGGCCGCCGCCTTCGCCGAGGGCGGCTACGAGGTCGACCGCGCCTACCAGTTCTACGGCATCCACAACTTCGCCCCAGCCGTCGAGCGGGTTGTCACCGACGCAGGTATTGCGCTGGCCAAGGGCATGGCGTAAGAGAAGAGA
The DNA here is from genome assembly GCA_965603035.1 of uncultured bacterium. GTDB lineage: Bacteria > Planctomycetota > PUPC01 > DSUN01 > DSUN01 > CAZDNN01. The sequence goes on along the minus strand of CBFDBL010000026.1, from coordinate 20,200 downwards.
CTCACGCAGAGGAAGCAGAGGCGAGCGGAGAAGAGAGGAAGCAGAAGGGAAGCGGCAAGACGCAGAAGGCGGGAAGCTCGCACTCGTCGCGATGCTCCAGCGTCGGGACGCGGGGGACGACGCTCCAGCGTCAGGAAACCGGAGTCAGACCCATTCCGCCAGTCCCGAACGACAGCCTGGAGGCGAAGCTTGCGGAGTTGGTGCGCAGCGGTATCGCGGAGCGGATGTTCCCCTGCGCCGTGGTCTATGTCTCGCGCTGCGGGGAGCCGGTCTTCCACGCGGCCTTCGGGCGGACGACGTATGAGGAGGGAGCGCGGGCGGTGCGGCTGGACGACCTGTTCGACCTGGCGTCGGTGACCAAGCTCTTCACCGCCACGGTCGCCTTGCGGCTGGTCGAGCGGGGCATCCTGGGCCTCGGCGATCCCGTCCGGAGGCACGTGGCCGAGGTCGAGAGCGACTGGACCGTCGCGGATCTGCTCGCCCACCGCACGGGCACGACGGCCGGCCTGCTCGGCCACGCCGTGCGCTGCGGCATCCGCCCGTGCGAGCCCGGGCAGGAGCAGGCGCTGTGGCAGGTCATCCTCCGCTGCCGGACCGATGTCGAGCTGGCCGAGGGCGAGAGCCACTACAGCGACATCGATCTGCTGCTCGCCCAGGCCGTCTGCGAGCGAGCCACCGGGCAGACGCTCGACCGACTGGTGGCCTCCGAGGTGGCCGAGCCGCTCGGCCTGCGCGACACCGGCTTCTGTCCCCGCGACCGCGCCAGGTGCATCCCCACTGAGATCGACGACGAATGGCGTCATCGCCTCGTGATCGGCGAGGTGCACGACGAGATGGCCCACACCCTCGGCGGCATCGCCGGGCACGCGGGCCTCTTCTCGACGGCTGCCGACGTCGGCCGCTTCTGCGAGGCCTGGCTCCGCCTCGGACCCGTCGCGCTCGTCTCCGAGGCGACGCGCGAACTGGCTTGGCGGCCTCACTCGGGCGGCTTCGGCCTGGGCTGGGGCCTTTGCAGCGCCGCATCGTCCTTCCCCGCCCTCGAGCGCTACGGTGGCGTCGGCCACCTCGGCTTCACGGGCACCTGGGCCTGCCTGCTGCGGGCGCTCGACGTCGCGATCGTCGTGCTGACCAACCGCGTCTGCCCCAGGCGCGAGACGGCCCCCTCCCGCCTGCCGCTGCTGCGGGCGCTTGCCGAGCACGTGGCAGGCGCGGCGAGGGCGGTTTGACAAGAGCGGGGCGAGCCGGTATGGTGCTCGCGGAGCGACGGGTAGGTCTTCCCCACGGACAAGGCGGGCTGAGCGATGCCCAAGGCGATCTACGCGGGGAGTTTCGACCCGGTGACCAACGGCCACCAGTGGATCATCCGCACCGCGGCGGAGCTGTTCCGCGAGGTCGTGGTTGCCATCGGCGTGAACCCGGAGAAGCAGACGGCGTACTCGGTGGCCGAGCGGGTCGAGCTGCTGCGGGCCTGCATCACCGGGCTGCCGAGCGTGTCGCTCGACACGTTCGAGAACCAGTTCCTCGTGCGCTACGCTCGCGAGCAGGGGGCTCGGTACATCGTGCGGGGCATCCGCAACGAGAGCGACTACTGGCGCGAGCGCGAGATGCGCTACATCAACGCGGACCTCGAGCCGGAGATCCTGACGGTGTTCCTGATGCCGCCACGCGAGATCGCGGAGGTCAGCTCGAGCTTCGTGCGCGGGCTCATCGGGCCCGAGGGCTGGGAGGAGGTCGTGCATCGGTTCGTGCCCGAGCCTGTCTACGCGTTCTTCCTGGCGAAGCACCGCGGCAAGGGGCCGCCGAAGCGGATCGCGGCCGAGCACGCGCACGAGTGACACCGAGAGCGTGAGAAAGGACGACCGGCAGTGGACGTGAGGCCTGCCGAGCGCGTGGCGAAGCTGCTCCCCTACCTGTTCGCGGACCTGCGGCGCAAGATGGCCGACGCGCGCGCCGCCGGCAAGCAGGTTGTCACCCTCGGCATCGGCGACCCCGACCAGCCGACCCCCGACCCCGTCGTCCAGGAGCTCGTCCGCGCCGTCAACGACGCCGCCGACGCCGACCGCCACCGCTACGGCTGCGACGCTCCCGCCCCCGCCTTCCCACGCGCCGTGAAGGACTTCTACCGGCGCCGCTTCGGCGTCGAGCTGGACGACGACCAGGTCGTGGCCACCATGGGCAGCAAGGACGCCATCGCCAAGCTCGGCCTCGCCCTGCTCGACCCTGGCGACGTCGCCCTGGCGCCCGAGCCGGGCTACCCGACCTACAACATCGGCCACACCTTCGCCGGCGCCGTCACCCACACCATGCCACTGCTCGCCGAGAATGACTTCCTGCCCGACCTCGACGGCATCCCCGCCGGCGTGCAGCGGGCGGCCAGGGTGATGTGGCTCAACTACCCGAACAACCCGACGACGGCCACCTGCGACCTCGGCTTCTACCGCCGCGCCGTGGCCTTCGCCCGCGAGCACGGCATCCTCATCGCGAGCGACCTGGCCTACAGCGAGAACACCTACGACGGCTACACCGCGCCGAGCATCCTCGAGGTCGAGGGCGCGGCGGACGTCGCCGTCGAGCTCTTCTCGCTCAGCAAGGCCTTCTCGATGACGGGCTGGCGCATCGGCTGCGCCGTCGGCAACGCCAGCGCCGTGGAGGCGCTGCTCACGGTGAAGGAGAACATCGACAACGGCACGCTCCGCGCCATCCAGCTCGCCGGCGCGAAGGCGCTGGACCTGGCCGAGGAGCTGAAGCCGAGGATCAACGCCGTCTACCGCCGCCGCCGCGACCTGGTGGTCGAGACGCTCAACGGCCTCGGCTGGCGGCTCGAGAAGCCGAAGGCCACCATCTACATCTGGGCGCCCGTGCCCGAGCGGTTCGGCGGGGACAGCGGCGCGTTTGCGACGGACCTGCTGGCGAAGACGGGCGTCGTGGTGACCCCGGGCCGGGGTTACGGCGAGCACGGCGAGGGCTTCTTCCGCATCTCGCTCACCTATCCTGACGCGGTGCTCGAGAAGGCGATGGGGCTGCTCGCCAGCCGCCTCTGAAGCCGAGACTGGCTCTTGCTTGCACATCCCTTCCTTGTCATCCTGGTCGGCGTGTTGGCCGGCGTGCTGCCCGGGGTGTTCGGCTTCGGCGGCGGCTGGCTGCTGGTGCCGATCGTCGTGCTGTGCCTGGGGGTGCCGTGGGAGCTGGCCTCGGGCACGGTGCTGTGCGCGATCCTGGCGGGGGCGAGCGGGGGGATGGTCGGGCAGTGGATCAGCGGCCGCGGGGAGATGCGCGAGCTCGACACCCCGTCGGAGTGGGCGGTGACGCAGACGATGCTCTCGGCCGGCGTGATCGGGACGCTGCTCGGCAAGGTGGTGGTCCGCGACCTGCTGGAGCCTGTGGCGTCGGCGCCGCTGATCCTGGACGGGGTGCTGGCGGCGGTGCTGGTGGTGATCGCGGGCCGGCTCCTCTACGAGGTGCGGATCGGGCGGCTGCGTCCCCATCCGCTGCGGCCGACCCGCCGTCGGCTGGCGCTGGTGGCCGCGTTGACGCTGGTGCCTGGGGTCCTCTCGGGGCTGATCGGGATCGGGGGCGGCATCCTGTACGTCCCGATCCTGTTGTTCGTCCTGCACTGGCGCGCGGACGAGGCGCGGGCGGCGTCGCGGCTGGTGGTGACGGGCTCGGCGCTGGCGGGCAGCATGCTCTATGGGTGGAGCGGCGGCGTGCATTTCGCGACGGCGGCCGGGATGTTCGTGCCTGCGGGCATCGTGGGCGTGCTGTGCAGCACGCTGCGGTTCAGCCACAGCGAGCGGCATCGGCAGCGGTTCAAGCTCCTGTCGGCGGCAGCGGCCACGGTGGCGCTCGTGCTCGCGGTGGTGGACATGTTCTCGCCGCGTCCCGAGGTGACAGCCGCGGTGGCGGGCGGCGCGGCGCTGGCGGCGCTGGCGGTGGGCGCGCCCCTGGCGTGGGGCGTGGCCTGCGGCGTCGTGCAGGGCCTGCTGACCAGGCGCAACCGGCGGCGGAACCGGTCCTGATCGACCCGCCCAGAAGATCGACCAGGGTGTTGGGAGGCCACGATGGAGGATACCATGAACGTGCGTGAACGGGCGGAACGGAACCTGAAGACGCGGCTCGGCGAGAACCCCTATCCCGGGCGCGGCCTCGTGCTCGGGCTCGACGCGACCGGCGGGCGGCTCGTCCAGGTCTACTGGATCATGGGCCGCAGCCCGAACAGCCGCAACCGCGTGTTCGAGACCGACGGCACCAGCGTGTGGACCGAGGCCGCCGACCCCGCGGCCTGCGCGGACCCGAGCCTGATCATCTACAACGCCCTCCGCGAGCTGCGCCGCGTGTTCGTCGTCACCAACGGCAACCAGACCGACACCATCTGCCAGACGCTGCTCGCCGGCGGCACCTTCGCCCAGGCGCTGGCCACCCGCGCCTACGAGCCCGACGCGCCGAACTACACGCCCCGCATCTCGGGCCTGTTCGACCTGCGCCTCGGCGAGCCCGTCGCCAGGCTCTGTGTCCTGCGGCGGTCCGCCTTCGGCGACGCGACCGACCGCCTGCACTGGCACTACGAGGCCTTCGGCCCGGGCGTCGGCCACTGCATCACCACCTACATGGGCGACGGCAAGCCGCTCCCGCCCTTCCAGGGCGAGCCCTTCCCGCTCCCGCTCGTCGGCGACCTCGGCTGCATCGCCAACACCCTCTGGGCAGCGCTCGACGACGACAACCGCATCGCGCTCGCCGCCAAGGCCATCGACCCCGCCACCTGCGCCAGCGAGCTGGTGGTCATCAACAAGTACGACAAGAAAGCATAGGCCCGCGCCGAGGCCAGAACCGAAGCGGGGAAGCGCCGAGAGGGCGCTTCCCCGTTGTTCGTATCGCCGCCCGTGGGCTCAGGCGAGCGTCTCGGGGGCCTCGAGGGCCTGCTGGACGGCCTGGACCCAGCGGGCGGCGATAGCGCCGTCCACGATGCGGTGGTCGCAGGCGAGGGTGAGGGTGGTCATCTGGCGGACGACGACGGCGCCGTCGCGGACGATGGGCCGGGGAGCGATGCGGCCGACCCCGAGGATGGCGACCTCGCCGGGGTTGATGATGGGGGCGACGGTCTCGACGCCGAACATGCCGAGGTTGGAGAGGGTCATGCACCCGCCCTCGTACTCGTCGGGGGTGAGGCGCTTGCCGCGGGCCTTCTCGACGAGCGCGGCAGTGGCGTGCGCGATCTGCTCGAGGCTCCTGCCGTCGCAGTCGCGGACGACGGGCACGATGAGGCCCGCGTCGAGCGCGACGGCGAGGCCGATGTGGACCTCGCGGCGGTAGAGGATGCCGCCGTCGGCCCACGCGCAGTTCATCTCGGGCACCTCGGCGAAGGCGAGGGTGCAGGCGCGGATGAGGAGGTCGTTGAAGGAGATCTTCGTGCCGCCGGCGGCGTTGAGCCGCTTGCGGAAGGCCACGGCGTCGGTCATGTCGACGTCGATGGTCAGGTAGAAGTGGGGCGTGGTCTGCTTGCTGTAGGTGAGGCGCTCGGCGACGATGCGCCGCATGGCGGTCAGCGGCACGGCCCGGCCGGCGGGGGCGGCGGGTGCCGCCTCGACGTCGGCCTTCATGATGCGGCCGTCCACGCCGCTGCCCTTCAGCCGGGTGAGATCCACGCCGCGCCCGAGCGCGAGCTCCAGCGCCGTGGGCGAGACGCGGAGCTGCGCGACCCGGTCGGCGTAGTCGAGCACGTCGCGCTCGACGATCCGACCGTTCGGCCCCGAGCCGCGGACGATCCCGATGGCGACCTTGCGCTCGCGTGCCACGCGGCGCGCCCTGGGCGATGAGAAGATGCGGCCTGCGGCCGGCGCGGCGTGCAGCGGCGCCATGGGGAGGAGCGTCGGCAAGGGCAGGGGCGCGGCGTCGGGGGCCGCCGCGGGCTGGGGCGAGGGCGCTGCGGCCTTCGCCGGGGCGGGGGCCTTGGCGGGCTTCGCTGCCGCGGCGGCCTTCGCCTGCGCGACCATCTCGGCGGTCACCTCGTCGTCGGGGTCGCCGACGAAGGCGATGGCGGCGTTGACGGGCACGACCTCGCCTGCCTGGTAGAGCTGCTTGCGCAGGGTGCCGGCGACGTAGGCCTCGACCTCGAGGGTCGCCTTGTCGGTCGTGATCTCGAGCAGCACGTCGCCCTTGGCGACGGCGTCGCCCTCCTGCTTGTGCCAGAGCTCGATGGTGGCCTCCTCGACCGTCTGGCCGAGCTTGGGCATCTGGACTTCCTTGAGCATCCGCTTCTCCTGCGTCGGTCGGGTCAGCGCGGCTCGCCGTGGCGTGCGGCGCGGAAGGCGCTGGCGAGGTGGGCGAGCAGGGCGGTGGCGACGAGCGCCTGCTCGCCGGTCGCGGTGACGGCGAGGTCGGCGGCCAGGCCGTGGAGATGCACGGCCAGGCAGGTCGCGGCGAAGGGCTCGAGCCCCTGCGCCAGCAGCCCGGCGACCATGCCCGTGAGCACGTCGCCGCTGCCGCCGCTCGCCATGCCCGGGTTGCCGGTCGGGTTCACGTAGAGCTCGTTGCCGTCGGTCACGACGGTCTGGTGGCCCTTGAGCGCGACGACAGCCGTGCGCTCGCGGGCGAGGTCCCTGGCCACCTCGGCGCGGTTGGCCTGGACGTCGCGCGTGGCGAGCCCCGCCAGGCGCGCCATCTCGCCCGGGTGCGGCGTCAGGACGAGGGGCCCGCGGGCCTGGTCGAGCAGCTCGGCCTGGCCCTCGAAGGCGTTGAGCCCGTCGGCGTCGAGCACGAGCGGCAGGTCCAGCGCCCCGACCAGGGCGTGAGCGAGCTTCTCGGTGGAGCGTCGGCGGCCGATGCCGGGCCCGAGCGCCACGACGTCGCAGCGTCGGGCGAAATCAAGGATGTGGGGCAGTGCGCCGAGGCGGAAGGCGCCGTCGCCGAGCGCGGGGAAGGGCCGGGTCATGCAGGCGGTGAGCCTGGCGGCGACGACGGGCAGCAGGGGGCTGGGCACGCCGAGGGTGACGAGCCCGGCGCCGCTGCGGAGCGCGGCCTGGGCCGCCATGACGGCGGCGCCGGCAAAGCCGGTCGAGCCGGCGAGCACGAGGACGTGGCCGAAGCGGCCCTTGTGGGCCGCCGGCTCACGGTCGAGCTGCTGGAGCACCGCCGCCGGGTCGAACACGCCTCACTCCTCGGTGCCGGCGATCGCGGCCAGGAACTTCCTGGCCGTCTGCGCGATCCGCTCGTAGGCCCCGTCGGCCAGCGCGTCCTTGCGGACCAGCTTCGAGCCGACCCCGAGCGCCACGGCACCGGCCTCGAGCCAGTCGGCCGCGTTGTCGAGATCGACGCCGCCGGTCGGCATCAGGGGGATGTCGGGCATGGGCGCGCGGATGGCCTTGAGGTGCGCGATGCCGCCGATGCTGGCGGGGAAGAGCTTGACGATGTCGGCGCCCGCGTTCCACGCGGTCTGGATCTCGGTCGGCGTGTAGGCGCCGGGCGCGACGACGACGTCGCGCTCGTTGCAGAGCCCGATCACCGCGAGGTCGGTGTTCGGCGCGACGATGAAGGCCGCGCCCGCGGCGAGGGCCTGCTCGGCCTCGGGCAGGGTGCGCACGGTGCCGGCGCCCAGGAAGATGCGGTCGCCGAAGGTCGCCCGCGTCTGCTCGATCATCTCGGGCGCGTTGGGGACGGTGAAGGTGATCTCGATGCACTCGACCCCGCCGTCGAGCAGCGCGCTGACGACGGGCTGCACCTGCTCGGCCGTGCAGCGCACGACGGCCACCAGCTTCAGCTCGCGGATGCGGGCCATCGCCTCTTCGCGTTGCGGCATCACTGGCTCCTTGTCGCGACTCGGCTCGGTTTCGCGGCGCGGCTCGGCGGGAGCCTCGCCCTCCCAGGTCAGCTCTCTTGGGACGACTGCGGGAGATTCGTATGGTTCACCAGGGAGGCAATATAGCCCGCGCCGAAGCCGTTGTCAATGTTGACGACGCAGACCCCCGAGGCGCAGCTATTGAGCATGGCGAGCAGCGCGGCGAGGCCGCCGAAGCTGGCGCCGTAGCCGATGCTCGTGGGCACGGCGATGACGGGCCGGCTGGTGAGCCCGCCGACGACGCTGGCCAGCGCGCCCTCCATCCCCGCGCAGACGATGAGCACGTTGGCGTCGAACACGTGGTCGGCCTGCTGGAGCAAACGGTGGATGCCGGCGACGCCGACGTCGTAGAGGTTGTCCACGACGTTGCCCATGAGCTCGGCGGTGACGCGTGCCTCCTCGGCGACGGGCACGTCGCTGGTGCCGGCGCAGACGACCAGGATCTTGCCTGGCGGCGCCTGCTTGGCCTTGCGGTTGCACACGATCATGCGCGCGGCCTCGTGGTACTCGGCGTCGGGGGCAATGCCGCGCACGGCCTCGTGGTGGTCGCGGTCCGCGCGGGAGGCGAGCAGCTCGGCGTCGGTGGCGAGCAGGCACTCGGCGATGGCGGCGACCTGCGCGGGCGTCTTGCCCTGGCAGAAGATCACCTCGGGGAAGCCGCAGCGCAGGGCGCGGTGGGTGTCGATGGTCGCGAAGCCGAGGTCCTCGAACGGCAGCCGCCGGACCCGCTCGATCGCCTTGTCCATCGGGATCTCGCCGTCGCGCACCTGCGCGAGGAGCTTGCGGAGGGCCTCTTCGTTCATCGGTACGTCTTCCCCTTCCTGAGCGCGCGCGTGAAGGGCAGGTGGGCGACGGCCGTGACGTCGGGCTCGGCCACGCGGCCCGCCGCGAGCAGGTGGAACGCGAGGCCGGCGACCATGTCGGCGTTGTCGGTGCACAGCGCCTTGGACGCGAAGCGCAGGCACAGGCCGACCCGCGCCGCCTCCTCGCCGAGCCGCTCGCGCAGCCGCGAGTTGCACGCCACGCCGCCCCCCGCGACCAGGGTGGCGACGCCGCGCGAGAGCGCCCCACGCACCGCCTTCGCCACCAGCACGTCCACCACCGCCTCCTGAAAGCTCGCGGAGGGCCGTCGGCGCGGCGGGCGTTCTTGCCCATGCAGTGGTAGAGCACGGCGGTCTTGATGCCGCTGAAGCTGAAGTCGAGCGACTCGGGCTCGAGCATGGTGCGTGGGAACGCGACGGCCGCGGGGTCGCCGTCGCGGGCGGCGCGGTCGATGGCCGGGCCGCCCGGGTAGGGCAGGCCGATGATGGAGGCCACCTGGTCGAAGGCCTCGCCTGCGGCGTCGTCGGTGGTGGTGCCCATGACCTCGACGTCGATGGGGCTCGAGGCGTAGAGGATGGCGGTGTGGCCGCCCGAGGCGATGAGCCCGACGAGCGGGTAGGCGAGCGGCGCCTCGAGTGCTGGGGCGTAGAGGTGGGCCTCGATGTGGTTGACGGCGACGAGCGGGAGGTCGGCGAGCCAAGCGAGGGTCTTGGCGGCCGAGAGGCCGATGAGCAGGGCGCCGATGAGGCCGGGGCGGGTGGTGACGGCCACCGCGTCGAGGTCGGCGACGGCCATGCCGGCCCGCTCGAGCGCCTGCTCGACGATGGGCACGATCGTCGCGACGTGTGCCCTGCACGCGATCTCGGGCACCACGCCGCCGTACTTGGCGTGGAGGTGCTCCTGGGACGCGACGACGCTGGCGAGGGTCCGCGTGCCGTCGGCGACGACGGCGGCGGCGGTCTCGTCGCAGGAGGTCTCGATGCCGAGGATGCGCATGGGAGACGCCACGCTGTGGGCAGCCGCCCGGGCCGCGGCTACTTCTTGTAGACCATGACGGCCTTCAGGGCGTTGATGGCGGTGTTCAGCGTGTGATCGACGAACGCTTCCTTCTTGTCGTCGCCGCCAGCGGGCGGCGCGGTCGGCTCGGGCTTGGGCGGCGCGGTCGGCTCGGGCTTGGGCGGCTCGGGGCCGTTGTTCTTGTTCTCGAGCTCGATGCGCTGGGCCTGCCAGTGCTTCAGCAGCCCAAGCTCCTGCTCGTAGGTGGTCTTGACCTCGATGTCGGGCTGGATGCCCCAGGGGCCGTCGGGCTTGGCGTCGAGGTCGCGGTGGATCATGCGTCCGCTGGGGGTGTAGTACTTGGCGGTGGTGAGCCGGAGCTTGGCGCCGTCGTTGATGGGGAGGATGGTCTGGACGGAGCCCTTGCCGAAGGTGCGGGTGCCGACGAGGATGCCCCGGTGATGGTCCTGGATGGCGCCCGCGACAATCTCGGAGCCGCTGGCGCTGTAGCCGCTGACGAGCACGGCGAGGGGGAAGTGGGGGTAGGTGCCGGGCTTGTGGGCCTCGAAGCGGTGCTCGGTGCCGCCGGCGCGGCCCTTGGTCGAGACGATGAGGCCCGAGTCGATGAAGCGGTCGCACACGTCCACCGCGCTGTCGAGCAGGCCGCCGGGGTTGCGCCGCAGGTCCAGCACCATCGCCTTCATCCCCTGGCCCTGGAGATCGCGCACCGCCGCGTCGAGCTCCTCCGGCGTCGTCTTCTGGAAGTTGCTCATCCGCACGTAGCCGATCTTCGCCGCCTCGTCCACCAGCGTGACTGCGCGGATGCTCTTGACCTTGATCACGTCGCGGGTGATCACGATCTCCTCCCGCTGGTTCGTGCCCTGGTGCAGCACGGTGATCGTCACCTTGCTCCCCGGCTTGCCGCGCAGGACCTGCACGGCGTCGAGCAGGGTCATGTTGTAGGTGCTCTTGCCCTCGACCTCCACGATCTTGTCGCCAGGCAGGACGCCCGACCGCATGGCCGGCGTGTCCTCGATCGGCGTGATCACCGTCAGGATGCGGTTCTGATCCAGGGTGATCTCGATGCCGAGGCCGCCGAACTCGCCTTCGGTGTCGATCGTGAGCTGCTCGATGTCCTGCCGAGTCATGAACTGGCTGTAGGGGTCCAGCTCCGCCAGCATGCCCTTGTAGGCGCCGTAGAAGAGCTTCTCGTCGTCCACGTCGTGCACGTAGTTGCGCTTGACCTGCTCGAGCACGGTCACGAACGTCTTGAAGCTCGCGTAGGTCGCCTCCTGCTCGTTGGCGGCCGGCGCCGCCTTGAGCAGGACGAGCACGATCACCACCCCCAGCCACAGAAGCTCTCTGCCGCGCATCCCGCGCTCCTTCGGCCACGTCATCTGTAGGAATCCAGCGAAGAAGCAGCCTCCGGGCCGCTTCTGCCTGCTATTATACGAACTCGGGCGCCGCGAATCAACTCGACGCCCTCCCTCGCATCTCGGCCCCTAGCCCACGGGGGATGTCAGGACTCGGCCTCGCCTCCTCCGGCGCTCCCGTGGCACCCACCGGCGCTCTCGGGCTGCCGTGGCGTTGGTGGCGTAGCACGCCAGGTTGCCGGCCTTGTCCTTGACGACGATCTTGCCCTCGGCGAGGGCCACGTGAGGCCAGGTGTGGCCTTTGAAGGGATCGAGCGCCTTGGCCACCCTGGCCAGGCGGGTGTACTTCGCCGCCCGGTGGCCTAGGCGGAGCCCTTGATGCAGTAGAGGCGGGTCCTTGACCGCAGGAACAAGGCGCCGTCGCCGACGGCCGGGGAGGCCCAGCAGTACTCCTGCCGGGCCAACTCGCCGAGGCCGAGCCGCTGAAACACGGACAGCACCCGCAGCGAGATGCGAGAATTGCGTATGGTGTCGCGCGAACGGAAGGCGAGTTGAGGCAACTGAGCGACTGGCCGGACACCCATGACCATCTTCGGGGCTGTTGGCCCTGCGACGAACTGGACAGCCTCGTCTGGACATCCCGGAGGCGGTCTTGTGAGAGGCCCCTTGTCCTGATCTGTCTTGCCTCTTCCGCCGGTTCGCGCGCGAAGTCTGTCTCCGCTTGCGGCGAGTATCCCTGCGCCGATTGGGCAGCGGGGCTGCCCGCAAGGGCTGTCCCTACCGCGATTCACTCTTGCATGGGCTGGTCGGGGTCGGCTCCGCACTTGGGGCAGCGCGGGGCCTTCGGGGGGAGCTTGGCCTCGCAGTAGTGGCAGACGCCGAAGACGCGGCACAGGCGCGGGACGTGGCGCGCCTGGCGCCAGACGCCGTTGGTGAGGGGGCCCCGCAGGACGGTGTCGGGCTTGAGCCGCCTCTCGCGGACGAGTCGGAGGAGGGCCTTCGCGGTGAGGGGCTTGGAGGGCTGTCCGTCGGGCCGCCGGATGGCCCACTTGCCGGGGCTTTCGCCGCCGGCGGCGCCGTCGTCGGCTGGGGTCTCCTGGCCGCCGACGAGGGCGGACCGCCGCAGGGCGGCCGCCATGCGCTGGCCGCAGGCAGGGCAGGTGCGCGCGCCGAGCTCGACGGGATGGCCGCAGGCGGGGCACGGCTCCGTGTCCTCGACCTTGAGGGCCGCCTCGTCGAAGAACACAGAGCCCGGGCGGCCGAGCGGCGATTCGCGCTCGGCGACGAGCGCGGCGATGTCGCCGCGCAGCTTGTCCTCGAGGAGCTCGCGGACCTCCGCGGCGGACAGCAGGTCGAGCCCGACGACCAGTTGGCGCAGCACCTTGTGGTGGCCTCTGGCCTCCTCGCGGCGCTGCTCGGCGATGCAGCGGGAGAGCTCGGCCTCGGAGAGCAGGCCGCGCGAGCGGACCAGGGCCACGAAGCTGGCGTCCTCGCGGCGCTGGGCGTCCTTGAGCTGACGGAGCAGCACGCGGACGACCTGCTGCTGGTCGAGGATGCCTTGCTCGACCATGATGTTGCTCAGCTTGGCCGGCTGGCCGCGCTTGCGGCGGGCCTGCTGGATGCGGACGCACGCGGTGACCTGGGCGCTCGTGGCGAGCCCCGCGTCGAGGGTGAAGCGGGCGAACTGCTGGTCGCGTAGGGCGGCCTCGCGGGCGCCCTCGCGCTGGTGGAGCTCGTCGGCCTGCTCGCGGCTGAGCAGGCCGGTGCGGACGAGCAGGTCGGCGAGCGGCTCGTCGTCGCGGTCGGCGAGAGACTCGCGCGCCTGCTGGGCGGTGATGAGCTGGCCGTCGAGCGCGTCGCGCAGCAGCGCGAGGTCGCGCCGCGGGCTGGGCACGCGGTCGGGCTCGGGCTCCGTGAGCGCCTCGTCGGCGAGTGCGGCGACCACCTCCCCGGCCTCCTGGTAGCGATCGTCGGGCTTCTTGGCCATCATGCGGAGCACGACCCTGGCGACCGCGGGCGTCAGGTCGGCGTTGAAGCGCCGCGGGTCGGGCGCCGGCTCGGTCTTGTGCTTGAGCATCACGGCCAGCGGGTTGTCGGCGTCGAAGGCGTCCACGCCGGCCACCATGCGGTAGAAGGTCGCGCCCAGCGAGTAGATGTCGGTGCGGGCGTCGAGCTGGGTCCCTTCGCACTGCTCGGGGCTCATGTAGTTGGGCGTGCCGAGGATCGAGCCGTCCTGGGTGATGCGCAGTGCGTCGCCGCGCAGGCTCTTGGCGAGGCCGAAGTCAATGACCTTGGCGATGCCCTCGGCCGTGAGCAGGATGTTCTCGGGCTTCAGGTCGCAGTGGATGACGCCCTGGCGATGGGCGCAGGCGAGGCCCTCGCAGACCTGGCGGACGATGTCGATGGCCTGGGGCAGCGGGACCACCGACGAGCGGGTGAGCACGTCGGCCACGCTCTCGCCGTCCACGTGCTCCATCACCACGGCGTGGATGTCGTCGTCCTGGCCAAAGTCGTGCACCGCCACGATGTTCGGGTGCTTGAGGTTGGCGAGCGCGCGGGCCTCGCGCCGGAAGCGGCCGAGGAACTCCTCGTTGGAGCTGAGCGCGGGCGAGAGGACCTTGACGGCGACGATGCGGTCGAGGGAGAGCTGGCGCCCGACGTAGACGTTGCCCATCCCGCCCCGGCCGATCAGCCGCACGATCTTGCAGCCGCACACGGTGCGGCCGATGAGAGGGTCCCCGCTGCTGGTGGTGCTCGTGGTCATGACGGGCCGCCGCGTGTTCCCGCGACGCTGTGCTCCTGGCGCCGACCCCCGAAGCTCTCCCTCTCGCTGACTCTCGCCGACGCCGTGCCCTTGCCATGGGGGCGGGGGTCGAGCAGGCGGACGGCGAGATGTGCTGTGCACCGGCGAGGGCGCGCGGCCGGCCTCAGGAGCCGGGGCCTGCGCCGTCGGGCACGCCCACGCGCTCGCGGAAGTAGCCGAGCGTCCGCCGCAGCCCCGTGCGGCGCTCGACCTTGGGATCCCAGCCGAGGACGCGGCGGGCCTTCGCGATGTCGGGCCGGCGCGTCTTCGGATCGTCGCTGTAGTCCTCCGGGAACTCCTGGAAGGTGATCTCGCTGGAGCTGCCGGTCAGCTCGATGATCTCCTCGGCGAGCTGGAGGATCGTGATCTCGGCGGGGTTCCCGAGGTTCACCGGCAGGTGCTCGTCGGCGTCCAGGAGCCGGGAGATGCCGTCCATCAGGTCGTCCACGTAGCAGAAGCTGCGGGTCTGCGAGCCGTCGCCGAAGACGGTGATGGGCTGACCGCGCAGTGCCTGGCAGAAGAAGTTGGGCAGCGCCCTGCCGTCGTCGATGCGCATCCTGGGGCCGTAGGTGTTGAAGATGCGGACGATGCGGGTGTCGAGCTGGTGGAAGCGGTGGTAGGCCATGGTCATGGCCTCGGCGAAGCGCTTGGCCTCGTCGTAGACCCCGCGGTAGCCGACCGGGTTGACGTTGCCCCAGTAGCCCTCGTGCTGCGGGTGGACCAGCGGGTCGCCGTAGACCTCGGAGGTGGAGGCCAGCAGGAACTTCGCGCCCTTCGCCATCGCCAGGCCCAGCGCGTTGTGCGTGCCCAGCGAGCCAACCTTCAGGGTCGGGATCGGGTACCGCAGGTAGTCCACCGGGCTGGCCGGCGAGGCGAAGTGGAGGACCCAGTCCACCGGCCCCTTGATGTAGATGTAGTCGGTGACGTCGTGGCGGTAGAAGAGGAAGTCGTCGCGGCCGAACAGGTGGGCGATGTTGTCGGTCACGCCGGTGAGCACACTGTCGATGCCGACGACCTCGTGGCCCCGTGCCAGCAGCGCATCGCACAGGTGCGAGCCCAGGAAGCCCGCGGCGCCGGTGACGATCGTGCGCATGGGTGCCGTCTCCCAGTCCGTGGTGCCCGGCGCGCGTCGCTGCACGCACAGGCCCATTCCACCTGCGAAGTATACCACAGCCCTGGCGCCCGTTCAAACCGCCTTCCGCCGGCCGCCTGGCAGGCGCGCTAGCCCGCATTTCTCACCAGGTTTTGTCGTGGACGCCACAACGACATGCGAGGCAACGACAAGGGGTGAGCGCTAGAGAGAACGGACCGCTCACGGTGTCGTGACCAGCGAGTCGAGTTTCGTCTCAGGCAAGGACGCACGCGCGGCCTTCCGGAGGCGTAGCCAAGTGGCTACGTCGAGGACGGGCCGCACGGAGGACGCGGCCTGGGGCGAAAGGCGGCCGCTGGCGGCGAAAGCTGGTGAGAAATGCGGGCTAGACCCCGAGGCGGCGATCCTGTAAGATGGGCCGCACGCACGCAGCGCCGCTCGCTGCCGCGCACAGAGGGCAGGCGATGGCGGATATGGTGCTCTCGGCCTCGACGGCCTGCTTCGCCGGCGCCTCGATGGCCCGGGCGCTCGGGCAGGCGGCTGCCCTGGGGCTCGAGGCCGTCGAGCTCACCCTGTGGGGCGAGGGCTTCCACTCGGTGGGCAAGCTGCCCGGCCTGTGGTGGCGGGAGACGGGCGAGGCCGAGCGCCGCGCGCTGCGCGACGGCCTCGAGCCGTTCCGCATCGTCGACGGCCACCTGCCGTTCGTGGACTGCCCGCTGGTCAGCGCCAACAAGTTTGTCGAGGCGCTGGGCCGCGAGCTCATCGCCGAGGCGCTCGACGCCCTGGCCAGCCTCGGCGGCCAGGTCGGCGTCTTCCACGTCGGCCCCTGCCCCGCGGCGTCCTACGACGAGCTGTGGGAGCGGATGGCCGACGCCTGCCGCTGGCTCGGCGACAGGGCCAGGGCCGCCGGCGTGCGGGTCGCGCTCGAGACGGGCTTCCCCACCGCCGGCGCCTTCCCGCAGTTCCTCGACCACGTGGCCCACCCGGCGGTCGGCGCGTGCCTCGACGTGGGCCACCTCACCGCCGCCGTCGGCCGCGAGCAGCGCAACACGGACCGCGGGGCACGGGCCTACAACGACTACCTCGTCGCCCTCGTCGGGCAGCTCGGCGACCGTCTCTGGCATTGCCACGCCCACGACGTCCGCTACGACGACTGGCGCGACCACCGCGAGGTGGGCACAGGCATCATCGACTTCGCCGCACTGCTGGCCCGCCTCCGCGACACAGGCTGCACCGGCCGCCTCGTCCTCGAGCTCGAGGAGCCCGACACCCTTGCCGCCCTCGAGCGCAGCAAGGCACGCCTCGACGCCCTCCTGCGCCCCGCAGACGGCTGACCCCCAGCACGCCATGCTGCCCTCGAGAGAGCGACCCGCGGGGCGGCTCCGGGCCGGCTAGCCCTCGGGCTCGGGGCGGAGCGGCGGGTGACGGGTGTCAAGGAGCCGCAGCTCCACGGTGCCGAGCAGACCCGGGAAGCTGCGCTTGGCGAGCAAGGGGTAGCGGCGGAGCGCGGCGGGAGCCTCGCGCCCCGTGCCGGCCGCGGCGGCGTGGTGCGCGACCAGCCATGTGCGCCGCTCGAGCGCCAGATCGCCGCTCGGCAGCGGGCCGCCGGTGGCTGGCGCGGCGCGCCTGAGCACGGCCGGGCCGCGGTAGTAGTGGTCGAACGGCGCCTGGAGCGACGGCGGGTCGAGGCACACGATGTCGCCGGGCTCCACGAGCTGGGTCATCCAGGCCGCGGCGCCCCGCCAATCCTCCTTCTGAGCCCGGCGGTCGTAGTAGCGGGCCAGCGACGCGGCGTTGAGGCCCAGCACCAGGGCCGCCACGGCGATGGGAAGGGCCCTCGCCTTGCCGCGCAGCGCCGAGAGGCCCACCGCGGCCAGCAGGCCCAGCGCCGGCGCCGCATACGCCACGTGGTCAGCCCCGAAGGCCCCGCCGCGCAGCGCCGCCGGCAGGGCCATCAGACCGACGAGTGGCGCCGCGAGCCACGACAGCCCCAACGCGGTCGCCGCCCAGTGCCGGCGAGCCCCCGCCAGGCCGACCAGCGCGACCAGCGCCGCCGCCACCACCGCCGCGACGCCCGCCGCCGCGGCCAGCCGCCCCGACAGCTCGTAGGGCAGGCCGCCCCCGAGCAGCCGCGCCGCCTCGCGAGCCACCGACCCCGGCGAGCCGCCCCCCACGCCGGGCCCCGACCCAGACCGCTCGACGAACACAGGCACGTAGAAGCCGAAGGCCGTGAGCGGCACGAGCTGCCACACCGCCCACGGCACCACGAGCCGCCGGCCCACCTCGCGCCACACCAGCACCAGCGCGAGAAGCTGCGCGACCACGGCGAACACCGTGTGGCACGAGGTGTACAGGGCCGCCGTATTGCAGGCCGCCAGGCCCAGCCACATGGGCCAGCGCTCGAGCCGCCGTCCCGCCACCAGCTCGGCCAGCAGGTACCACGAGACGGCGACGAGCAAGCCGGCCACGGCCGGGAGCCGCGCCTCCTGGGCGAAGTAGACGCCGCACGACGAGGCGGCCGCGAGCCCGGCGGCGACGAGCGCCGCCCAGCGCGGCAGCAGCAGGCGGGCCAGCGCGTAGAGCACGACGACCGTCGCCGCGCTCGCCGCGGCCGACAGGGCGCGGGCGCGCGACGCACCCCGCGAGCCCCCGAGCCACAGGCGCAGCGTCGCCGGGTAGAGCGGCGGCTGCGGGTCCCCCTGCCGCGGCGCGAAGAGCGTCTCGCCCCACGGCCGGCGAGCCGACGCCACCGCCAGGGCCTCGCCAAGCCACAGCGACTTCGCGCTCAGCCGCCAGCCGCGCAGCCAGGCCCCCAGGCCGACGATGAGGGCCAGCAGGCACCACACCGTCGCCGTCCGCGCTCTCGAGCCGTGGGCTGTCACTGGATCGTCACCCGTTGCAGAGCCGTGGGTTGCGGGCGGCGGCCATCTTAGCGACCTGCGGCCCGTCCTGCAACCGCGGCGGCTGCCCGGAGCGCTCAGGGCGCCGGCGCGCCGGTGTCGTAGAGGAAGAGGTCGATGGTGCCCACCAGGTCGCGGTACTGCTCGCGCAGCAGGTGGGGGTAGGGCTCGAAGGCCCTGGCGACCCGCGGGTTGGGGATCGACACGTTGCTGCGGCACTGGAGGAGCCACACGCGACCGCCCATGGCGAAGGTGCCGCGGAAGGGCTTGCCGGTGACCTTGGCCTCGCGGTACTCGAGCTTCGGGCACGCGCGGCCGAGCCGCGCGGGACGGTAGTAGTACTGGAACGGCAGCACGACGTAGGGCGGGCTGAGCACGAGGACGTCGCCGTCGCGAGCGTGCTCGGCGATGCGGGAGACGGCGTCGCGCCAGTTCTCCTTCTCGACCCGCCGGTCGTACCAGCGTGCCAGCGACAGCGCGTTGGCGCCCACGAGCAGGGCGACGAGGGCCCCCGCGACGGGCTTGGCCCTCCGCGGCAGTGCGCCCAGCCCGATGGCGGGCAGCAGAGCCAGCACCGGTGCCGCGAAGACCAGGTGCTTCGGCTCGTAGATGTGCCCCTTGAACGGGAAGAACACGGTGATCGCCAGCGGCACGAACAGCCATCCGAGCGCCACGACCACCGCGCGCCGCGAGCGCCGAGCCCCCGCGGCCGCCACGCCCACGGCCGCCAGCGCCAGCAGAGCGAGGGCGGCACGCACCGCCAGACCCCGCGCACCCGATAGCTCGGCCAGGAAGCCCGCCGCGAATCGCGCACCCGTCGCCGCGAGCTCGTCGAGCCCCACCGAGCCAGGGCGCGCCGACGGCGCCAGACGACGCAGCTTGAGCAAGTGCCCGTGGACCACGGGCAGGTAGAGCGCGAAGAGACCCGCAGGCAGCAGGTGCCACACGCACCACCGCACCACCAGCTTCCTCCCGCCGTCCCGCCACTGCACCACCAGTACCACGAGCTGCGCGGCGATCGAGAAGGCGTGGTAGTAGAACGTGTACATGCCCGCCGCGTTCGTCAGCGCCAGGCCCAGCCACAGGGGCCATCGCGGCCGCTCCGCCGCCAGCAGCGCGACAAGGAAGTACCACGAGAGCACGACGAGGAGCACCGTGAGGGCGTAGTGGCGCGCCTCCTGCGCGAAGTAGACCTGGTAGGCCGAGACGGCGAGCAGCAGCGCGGCGACGAGCGACGGCCCACGCGCCAGCAGCCGGCGCGCGAGCGCGTAGAGGGCGACGATGGTGGCCGTGCCGACGACCGCCGACAGGGCGCGGGCGCGCGCCAGCCCGTCCGAGCCCGAGAGCCACCCGTGCAGCAGCGGGTAGTAGAGGGGGGGATGGGTGTCGCGGCGGGCGCCCTCGCGGACGAGATCGAGGAGCGGGCGGCCGGCCAGCTCGAGCGCCGCCGTCTCGTCGAGCCACACCGACTTGGCGCCGATGGCGTGGAAGCGCAGGCCCGCGCCCAGCACGACGATCGCCGCCAGCAGGCCCCACGTGACCGCCGTCCGTCGTCTCGCATCGTCCACGGCCAGGGGACCTCGCCTGCGCCCTCGGGGCGGCTCGGCTCAGGGTTGCCTCGGCGGCTCGGGCGGCTTCTCCGGCTCGTCGCGGCTGCCCATGATGGCGCGCCAGATGCCGAAGCCGCGCTTGAACTCGTCGATGATGCTCTTGGTGATCGGGAGCGGCCGCGGGTTGGGCTTGGGGTCGCTGAGGGTGCCCCGCACCTCGTAGCGCACCAGGGTGTCGAGCAACGGCCCCACCAGCGACGGGATGAGCCCGCGCTTCGACGTGATGAAGTTGAGCTCGAGCTTGCCGTCGTACCCGACAGTGCCGTAGCCGTGGGTCAGCAGCCCCTCGTCGCGGCCGAGCAGCAGCTCCTTGATCCGGACGTGGTCCTCGGCGATGCCGAACTTCATCTCGGCGTGGGTCAGCGTGCGGTCCGGCGCGGCGAACCGCAGCAGGCTGAAGAGCGCCACGACGACGGGCAGATTGCCCAGGTCGCCGCGCGTCACGGTCGCCCAGCCGTCGCCGACGAGGCCCTTCTCGGCCTTCTCGGCGCCCGGCGGGAACTCCAGCCGCAGGTCGAGGAGCCCGGTGGCGCGGTACCCCGACTTCGCGACCTCGGCGAGCACGTCCTTGAAGTCGGCCCCGCTCACGCGGAACACCCCGCTGAACGGCGCGTCCTTGGCGAAGCCGAGCCTCGCCTCAGCGGTGACGCGCCCGCCGCAGATGCTGCCGACGAGCGAGCTCAGCTCGAGCTGCCCCGCCGCGTCCTGCTTCGGCTGGCTGTAGGCGAACTGGCCCCGCATGGCGGTGAACGGGAGCTTCTGCGCGACGAGCCTGTCG
>CBFDBL010000025.1:0-22373 GCA_965603035.1 uncultured bacterium | reverse complement strand
GCCCGCCACGACAGCGTGCTGCTGCTGGGGGCATCGGGCAGGCTGTTCGTGCGGGAGTGCGGCTCGAGCCGGTGGCGGGAGTTGGACGTCGCGCTGCCCAAGGGCCGCTACGGCACCGAGTCGGCCATGGTCTACGACCCGGTGCACGACGTCGCGGTGCTGCTCATCCCCAGCCGCTTCAGCGGCCCGCTCCAGACGGTGCTCTTCCGCCACGACCCCACGACCGCGCGGTACCGCTGATCGCTCGGGGGGAAGACACGCCCAAACGAGTCTTGAGCGTGGCACCCCCGCACTGGTCAGGTCTCGGTCACTTCTTGCCGCTGCCGGCGGGCACGTAGCCAGGGATGGCGCCGCTCTTCTTGAGCTTGTTGATCTCGACGATGGCCTTGAGGAACTCGCCGGCGGCCTCCTTGCGCTGCTTGCGCGCGGTGGCGTAGTCGGCCTTGTAGTGGGCGTCGGCAGCGACCGCGGCTCCCTCGATGGCGGCCTTGGCGCGCTGGTGGAGGGTCTCGGCGCCCTCGGGCGGGGAGAGCTTGTTGTAGAGGCGGAGGTGGAGCCTGGAGAGCTCGCGTGCGTAGGTGACGAGCGCCTTGTCGTAGGGATGGTGCTCGACCATGGCGCCGACCTGGATGCCGACCCTGGCGACGGTCTCGCAGAAGACGATGTAGGAGGAGACGCGCTGCGCCTTCTTGCGGACGGCGTCGGGGTCGGGCTCGCGGGTGCTCGAGGCGCTGGCGAGTGCCGTAGCGGCGGCGAGCAGCGCAGCCAGGAAGGCGGTGGATCGGGTCGTCATCGCACACCTCCTCGGTGGCCCGTGGGTCTAGAGACCGGCGATCTCGCGGATCCGCGCGAGCGATTCGGCGGCGTCGCCCGTCGGGTGGTACTCGAGGCCAACGTAGCGGTCGTAGGCTGTGGCGTCGATCGCGCGGAGGACGTTGGCGTAGTGGATCTCGCCCGTGCCGAACTCGTGTCGGCCGGGGACGTCGGCGGAATGGAAGTGGCCGATGAGGTCGATGTTCTCGGTGATGTTCTGGATCAGGTTGCCTTCCATGATCTGCTGGTGGTAGATGTCGAAGAGGAGCTTGACGGCGGGGCTGGCGACGGCTCGGCAGATCTCGAAGCCCTCGTGGGAGGACCACAGGTAGTAGCCCTTGTGATTGACCAGGGTGTTGAGCGGCTCGAGGACGAAGGTGACGCCGGCGTCCTCGCCGGCCTTGGCGACGGCGGCCATGCCGTCGATGATGCTCTGGTGCTGGGCGTCGCGGGTCATGCCCTCCTGCTCGTTGCCGACGGTGGCGATGATGGTCTGGGTGCCGAGTCGGTGGGCCACCTCGATGGTCTCGTGGCAGGCGGCGACGAAGGCCTCGCGGCAGGCGGGGTTGACGAGCTGGCCCTTCGCCTTGCCCTCGCGCACGGCCGGGTCGGCCGTGTCCACGCAGATGGCGGCGAGCTCGAGCCCCGCCTCCGCCTTCGCGGCTGCCACGGCCTCGAGGTCCACACCGCTCCAGCCCCAGAACTCGAAGGCCCCCAGGCCCGACGCCTGCACCTTCGCGATCCGCTCGACGAAGTCCACCTCCCGGAACACCGTGCAGATACACACCGACAGCTTGGCCACGACGAGCTCCTTACTCCATCAGGGGTTACAGTGGGGTCATCCCGTAGGTTTCAGGCGTGATTCGGCGGATGCTCGATGCTCGGGTCACTTCTCGCCCAGTGCCTTGGCCTTGAGGGTCGCCGCCTCGACGGCGTCGATGAGCGCGGCGCGCAGGCCGCGGTCCTCGAGCACCTGGATGCCCTCGATGGTGGTGCCGCCGGGCGAGGCCACCATGTCCTTGAGTTGGGCTGGGTGGAGGATCCTGTCCCTGCCTGGGCCGGTCTCGAGGATCATGCGTGCGGCGCCGAGCACGGTCTGTGCGGCGAGCTTGATGGCGACGGCGCGGCTGAGGCCGCACAGGACGCCGCCGTCGGCGAGTGCCTCGATGACCAGTGCCGCGTAGGCGGGGCCGCTGCCGCTGAGGCCCGTGACGGCGTCGAGCAGCTTCTCGGGCACGGGCCCCACGCAGATGCCCACGGCCGCGAAGAGCTCCATGACCAGGTCGGCGTCGGCCTCGGTCGCGGCCGAGCCGACGGCGAATGCGGACGCGCCGCTGCCCACCTGGCAGGGCGTGTTGGGCATGGCGCGCACGATCCGCCGATCGCCCCCGAGCATCGTCGTCAGCTCGAGCAGCGTCACGCCCGCGGCGATCGACACGATCAGCTTCGCGTCGGTGAACGCGTCCTCGAGCGTCGGCAGCACGGCGCGGACCGTGCCGGGCTTGAGCGCCACGACGACCACGTCGCTGCGGCTCACCAGCTCGGCATTGTCGTCGAGCACGGCGACGCCCAGCGCGCTGGCCACCTCGGCGCGGCGGTCGTCGTCGGCGTCGCTCAGCAGCACCTGCGCCGGCGGCACGAGCTTGCCATCGAGGATCCCGCGGGCCAGCGCCGCGCCCATCTTCCCCGCGCCCAGGAACCCGATCGTGTGTGACAGCATCGCATCTTCCCCCTCGCGACGGTTCATTCGGTCGCGGCAACTATAGCAGATGACGCGCCCAGACGCAACGACGCTTGCCTCCCCAGACGGCGAGGCTATAATCGCCAGGAGCCTGTCCCACGGACCACGCCAGGAGGATCGGCAATGGACAAGACGTCGCTCGCGGCACTCGAGGAGCTGACCGAGGCCCACGGCCTGCCGGGCTACGAGCAGGAGGTCCGCAAGATCGTCGAGCGGCGCGCCCAGGGCCTCGCCGAGGTCAGCTACGACCGGCTCGGCAGCGTGGTCTGCACGAAGCGCGGCACCGCCGACCACCCGCGCATCATGCTGCCCGGCCACATGGAGGAGATCGGCTTCGTCGTGCACGGCGTCACCGACGACGGCTACCTGAAGTTCTCGCCGCTCGGCGGCTGGTGGGACCAGGTGCTCCTGGCGCAGCGGGTCGTCGTTCATACGCGCAAGGGCGAGCTGGTGGGGATCATCGGCTCGAAGCCGCCCCACGTCCTGAGCGCCGAGGAGCGCGGCAAGGTGGTCAAGCGCAAGGACATGTTCATCGACGTCGGCGCCCGCGACAAGAAGGAGGCGACCCGCAAGCTCGGCGTCCGCCCCGGCGACCCCGTCGTGCCCATCTGCCCCTTCACGAGGCTCAAGAACAAGAAGCTGCTCCTGGGCAAGGCCTTCGACGACCGCGTCGGCGTCGCCCTCTTCCTCGACGTCCTGCGCAAGCTCCAGAAGATCAAGCACCCCAACACGGTCTGCGCCGTCGGCACCGTGCAGGAGGAGGTCGGCACCCGCGGCGCCGAGACCGCCGCCGACGCCGTCGAGCCCGACATCGCGCTCGTCCTCGACGTCGGCATCGCCAGCGACGTCCCAGGCTTCAAGCCCGAGGACAAGGAGAAGGGCACCCTCGGCAAAGGCCCCCAGATCTGCTTCCTCGACAGCGGGATGATCCCGAACCTGCGACTCCGCGACTTCCTCGTCGACGTCGCCGAGACGCGCAAGATCCCCTACCAGATCTCCATGCTCGAAGGCGGCGCCACCGACGGGCGGCCCATCCACCTGCACGGCATCGGCGTGCCCACCGTCTACATCGGCATCGCCACACGCTACATCCACAGCCACGCCGGCATCCTCCACGCCGACGACTACGACAACGCCGTCAAGCTCCTCGTCGAGGCCATCAAGCGACTCGACGCCAAGGCCGTGGCCGCCCTCTGCCCGTAGGAGGGGCGAGGGACGAGGGACGAGGTTCGAGGGACGAGGTTGGAAGGACGAGGGAAAGCGGGCCGGCGGGCTAGTCGGGCTCGGCCTGTGCGGACGAGGCGGGCCGCGTGCGGTCGCGGGCCCACTCGCGCAGCGCGTCGATCTCCTCGCGCATCGTTCGCGACAGCGGCACCGCCTCGCTCACACAACGCACGATGTCGGCCGTCTCGATCTGCCTGCCCTCGTCGAAGGCGTCGTACATGGCCGAGACGATGGCCTGCTCGATCTCCGCGCCGCTGAACCCGTGGGTGAGGCGCGCGAGGTGCGGCACGTTGAACGACTCGGGCTCGCGGTCGCGCTTGCCCAGGTGGATGCGCAGGATGTCCGTCCGCTCCGCCTCGCACGGCAGGTCCACGAAGAAGATCTCGTCGAAGCGCCCCTTGCGCAGCAGCTCGGGCGGCAGGTCGCGGATCGAGTTGGCGGTGGCGATGGTGAAGACGAGGGCGGGGCTCTCCTGGAGCCAGGTGACGAAGGAGCCGAAGATGCGCGCCGTCGTGCCCGCGTCGGTCACCCCCGAGCTCTCGGTGCCCGAGAAGGCCTTGTCGATCTCGTCGATCCACAGGATGGCCGGCGCGATGGACTCCGCCGAGCCGAGCGCGTGGCGCATGTTCGCCTCCGAGGAGCCGATGAAGCGGTCGAAGATGCGGCTGATGTCGAAGCGCAGGAGCGGCAGGCGCCACAGGCGGCTCACCGCCTTGGCCGTGAGGCTCTTGCCGCAGCCCTGGACGCCGAGCATGAGGACGCCCCGGGGCCGCGGCAGCCCGTAGTCGCGCGCCTCCTTCGTGAAGGCCCTGCCCCGCTTGCGCAGCCACTCCTTGAGCACGTCGAGCCCGCCGATCGCGTCCATCCCCTCGCTCGGCGTATAGTACTCGAGCAGCCCGCTCTTGCGGATGATCTGCTTCTTCTCGCTCAGCACGGCCCCGAGATCGATCGCCAGCTTCCGCCCACTGTGCACGACCGACTGCGCGAACACCCGCTCGGCCTCCGCCCCCGTCAGGCCCAGCACCGCGCTCACCAGGCGCTCGCGCGGCTCGGCCCCCAGCCGCACAGGCACCTCCTCGCTGCGGCCCAGCGCCGCCAGCAGCTCGTCGAGCAGCGCCCCTATCTCGTCGCGGTCCGGCACCGGCACGTCCACGACCGCCACCGACTTCTGGAGCTCGAAGGGCAGCTCGAGCTTCGGCGAGACGAGCACCAGGCTGGCGCCGCAGCGCTCGAGCGGACGGCACAGGTCGCGGAGCTGCCGCACCACCACGGGGTCGGTGAGGTGGGGGTGGAAGTCCTTGAGCACATAGAGACAGGGCTGCTGGTCCTGGAGGATGACGTTGAGAGCCACCAGCGGGTTGCGGGGATCGGCGTGTCGGTCGGCCATGGTGGCCTCGGCGCGGCGCGTGCCGGGCAGACGCGGGCCGCCGCGCCGCGTCACCGACTTCGCGATCGTCTTCAACTGGTCGGTCAGCCCGGGCGCGACCTCCACCGTGCGCAGCCCGTCGGTAGCCGACCACACGGCCAGGCTCTTGCGCAGCTCCTTCGCGATCGCCCGGCTCATCTCCATCACCCGCTCCTCCTCCCAGCTCACCAGGTAGAGGATCGGGTATCGCGCCCGGACGAGCGCCTTCACCTGGTCCTGCACGTCGCTCACGCTCGCAGCTCCTTTCGCTCGCTCGGCCCCACTCTGCCCCGTCCGCGGCGCGCCGTGCCGCGGTCTCAGCGGCCGGGCCCCATGCTGACGACGGCGCCGTCCTTCGTCGCGATGTAAAGCCGCCCCGCCGCGGCGATCATGCCGTCCCATACGGGCAGGGCCGCCATCTTGTGCTCCGCCAGCTTCTGACCCGTGTCGGCCGAGAGGACCCAGAGCGCGGCGCCCTGCTTGCCCAGCCACGCCGCCTCCTGGCCGCGGAGCGCGCGGTTCAGCGCGTCGTCGCCGCCGGAGACGTAGTCGAAGGTCTTCTCCTCGTCCGCCACGTCGGGCGGCCCGGCGAGGAACAGGTGCCGCCCCGCCAGCACCATGGCGTTGGCGAGCAGGCCGGGCCGCTCGACCTGCCAGAGGTACTGGACGCCGCCCCGTGGCTTCTTCGGCCTGCGCTCTCGCCTCGCCTTGCGCCCCGCCTTGCCCGCCGCGGGTGCCGGGGCGGGGGCAGCGGCGGCGTTGCGGTCGGCGGCGTAGACGCTGTAGTAGGTGCGCGGGTTGATGTTGTTGCCCACGTTGTGGGCGAGGAAGCCGTAGACGCGGGCGGCGTCGAGCACCATGAGGCGGCCCACGGGCGTGAGCTTCCTGGGCACGCCGTACTCGCCGTGCCCCTCGCCGGCGTTCTTGCCGTACATGTAGTAGGAGCGGTGGAACCACCAGCCGTCGAGGAAGCCTGTGGGGCAGAAAAGGTGGCGGCCCTCGCCGGCCTGGTCGCGCTCCTTGCCCCGGACGACCTCGAGCGCGGCGCGCTCGCCGTCGAAGCCGAACCGCTGGGCGCCCATGTAGACGCCGGTGCCGTCGCACGAGAGCACGCCGGCGTTCGCGACGGGCATCGACTTGCCGGCGATGAGGGTCTGGAGGTCCTTGCCCGTCCGCGGGTCCTTGTCGTCGAGCACGGTCTCGGAGAGCCGCTCGCCGGTCGCGCACGCGAGGCGGACTAGTCGCATGCCGCCGTCGAGGAAGGCGTTGCGCCCCGCCAGGCAGTGGGCGACCCCGTCGCGCACCAGCACGG
The DNA here is from genome assembly GCA_965603035.1 of uncultured bacterium. Taxonomy (GTDB): domain Bacteria; phylum Planctomycetota; class PUPC01; order DSUN01; family DSUN01; genus CAZDNN01. The sequence goes on along the minus strand of CBFDBL010000025.1, from coordinate 15,878 downwards.
TCCCGTGGAGCGGCCACACCGACTCCACCTGCCCGTACGAGGCGAGCTTCCCCTCGCCCGGCGCCGCGCGGTACCGCCAGGCCAGCGCACCGTCCGACGCGCGCAGGCAGTAGACCCAGCCGTCGGCGCAGCCGAAGAGCACGCGGCCGTTGACGACCGTCGGCGGGCTGTCCACCCTGCCGCCCGCGGCGAACGACCAGAGGCCCTTGCCGGACTCCGCGGCCAGGGCGTGGACCTCGTGGCGGTCGATCGCGGCGACGAACAGCTTGCCGCCGGCGGCGGTCAGTGAGCTGAGCCTGCCGCCGAGCTCGGTGCGCCAGCGCTGCTCGACCTGCGCGGGGACGGGGGTCGGCGTGCCGCCGCTGCGCTCGTTGTCGTGTCGGTAGGTCGCCCAGTCGGTCGAAGTGTCAAGTGTCGAGTGTCGAGTGTCAGGTGAAGCCCCGTAGGCGGGGCCGCGCTCGAGCCGCGGCGCCGCGGGCCGGGCCGCGGACCGCTTCGACGCGGCGGGGGCGAGCGCGCAGAAGTGGGCGAGCTTCGACTGGTAGTAGCACGCGCAGGAGTCGGGGGGCTTGTAGATCAGCCCGTTGCACGGCATGATCCCGTAGATGCACGACCCGCGCAGCCAGTGGTGCAGCGTGCAGCGCGTCGTGCCCAGCTCGAGGAACTCCGTGCCCGTGCCCGAGGCCATGAGGTAGCGCACGGTCGCACGCCCCGGGTAGCAGCGCTGGTGCATGAAGAAGGCCTCGAGCTGCTCCGCCACGAAGTCGTGCCGAGTCTCGCCCGTCTTCGCATCCACCCCCACGAAGCGGGTGCCCTTGCTCTGGCTCCCGCCCGTGTTCGCCGACCACAGGACGCCGTCGATCAGGAACAGGTCTTCGGGCGAGAAGTGCCCCGACTTCGGCTGCTCCGCGCGCCAGAGGATCTTGCCGCTCGCCGCCGAGAGCCCGACCAGCCGCCCGCCCTTCGCCTTCTTGGTGGACAGGACGACGACCCCGTCGCCGACGATGAGCCGCGGCGCGTAGCCGGTCGCGGGCACGGCCCACTCGCCCGCGCTCTGCGAGACCCACGCCGCCTTGCCCGTCCCGCGGTCCAGCGCGACGACGTGCTCGCCATCGTGGAAGTAGACGCGCTGCCCGCCCACGGCGAGGGTCAGCGGCGCGACGCGCCCGCGGTGCCGCCACAGGGTCTTGCCGCTGTCGGCCTCGACGGCCATGACGAGCCGCGGGGGGCTCTGCTTGGACCAGCCGAAGTCGCGGTTCGCGCGGTCCCGCTCCTTCCCGCGGCTGCTCGAGGCGTGCTTGTAGCGGAGCGGCTGCTTTCCGGGATCGACGGCGAGGAAGAGCACGCCGGCGGCGAGCAGGATCTCCTCGGTGGCCTTCGTGTCGTCGCAGGTGCGCAGGGTCTTGCCCGTGGCGGCATCGAGGACGGTGAGCGGCGCCGTGAGCCCGAGGGTGACGTAGACGCGATCGCCGGCCGCGACGATCCGCCGCGGCAGATGGCCAGGCCCGCTCTTGAAGGGGAAGGTGTGTGGGAACCACGGGTCGATGCGCCGCTTCCACAGCACGGTGCCGTTGAAGCCGTCCTGCGCGACGACGGCCCATCGCGGGGGCAGGTAGATGTGTGCCCGGAGCCCCTCGTCAATGATGGAGAAGATCCTGCCGCGCGCCGACACGAGGCCGTTGAGGCTCGACATGAAGTCGTGGTTCCGCAGCCACTTCGGCCCGCTCTCCCACTGGAGCCGCCGCGGCAGCCCGACGATGCGGTCGCGCCCGACCATGGTGCCCTGCGGGTCGTGCAGGTAGTGGGTCCAGTCGTCCATGCCGTCGGGCCAGGGCTTGGCGGTCTTCGCCCACTTGCCGTCGCGCTGGACGTAGGCCACGCCGTGGGGGCACAGCACCCGCAGGACCTCGGCCATGGGCACGTCGCCGAGGCGCTCGGCCACGACGAGGTTCACGAGCCCGTCGATGTAGGGCAGGTGGCGGCCGTCGAAGCGGTCGGCGGTCACGCTGCCGTAGCGCCCGAGCGAGCGGATGTGCGCGCGGGCCTTCGCGACGTTGGCCGCGTCGGTGTCGAGGCCGCGGACGACGTAGGCCTCGCCGGCGCGCAGCGCCGCCGTCAGGCGCCCGTCGCCGCAGCCCAGGTGCACCACCAGGCCGCCCGCGACCCCCGCGGTCTCGAGGATCGACGTCGCGTCCGCGCCGCGCGCCGGCCCGTCGAGGGCCAGCAGCCCGGCGAGCAGGCATGCCCCCATCCCGAGCCAGCCGCTCAGCATCCTCACCATAGCTCACCTCGCGCAATGGGTCCTACGGGGCGCCCAGGCACAGCACGCGGCCGTCGCGGGTGGACAGGTAGAGCCTGCCCTGCGCGGCGATCAGGCCGTCGAGGACGGGGGCCGCCGGCAGCGCGCGCTCGGCCAGCTTCGTCCCATCGGCGGCGGCGAAGACGCACAGCCGCGCGCCCGCCCGCCCCTCGAAGGCCGCCATCGGGTCCTCGGCGTCCACCACGTCGGGCGCGCCCGCCACAAACAGCCGCTCCCGCGCCAGCACCATGGCCCGCATCCGCAGCGGCACCCATCGGTACCAGGCCGGCGGCTGCCGCCGGGTGAAGCCCATGCCCTTGTCGCGCGACCACGAGCGGTAGTCGAGCATGGGCTCGTTGTCGTTGCGGTCGGCCACGAGCAGGTAGCCCTTGCTGGCGGGGGTGAACATGGGGCTGTGGACGTTACGGGTCGGGTAGGCCTGCACGGCGTAGGTCGTCGCGGGCCCGACCACGACGAGCTGGCCGGCCTTGGGCGCGATGTGGGCCAACTGGTAGCCCGGCCATGTCGCCCCGTACATCCAGAACGTGCGGTTCCACCACGAGTCGTCGAGGAAGCCGCCGGTCGTCATCAGGTGTCGGGCGACCTGGCGGTCGCCGAGGTGGCCTCGGCTCACGCCGAGCGCCGCGGCGGGGCCGAAGCCCTTCTTGAGGTAGGGGTTCTCGGCCACGTAGGGCTGGTCGGCCACGTCGAGGCCGCTGGGCTCCTTGTCCTCCTTCGCGTGCGCCACGTACGGCGTGTCCTGCTGCTCGAGGTCTGGCGAGAACTGCATCTGGTTGAGGAACAGGTGGCCCCCCTCGGCCACCAGGATGTCCGAGCGCGTCCCCTCGATGTGGAACGAGGCCAGGAAGGGCCGCTTCTCGGCGTCCTCACGCGTCGCCATCAGCGTGTGCAGGCGGCCCCGGTGCACGACCTTCCCCGTCGCAGGGTCCAGCCCGTAGAGGAACAACCCGCCGTCGAGGAAGCTCGACCGCCCGGCCGCACAGTAGACGACCCCATCCACCACCGGCAGGCTACTGTGCACCCGCCACGCCGACTCCACCCGCCCCTCGGCCACGATCAGCCGCTCCGCCGGCGCCGCGCGGAACCGCCACGCCAGCACGCCGTCCGACGCCCGCAGGCAGTAGACCCAGCCGTCGGCGCACCCGAACAGCACACGGCCCGCGTGGACGCTCGGCGCCGAGTCGAGCGGGCCGCCGGCGATGAAGCGCCACTGCGCCTTGCCGTCCGCCGCGCCCAGCGCCACCACCACGTCGTGGTCTCTGTCGGCCACGTAGACCTTGCCCGCGGCGACGACCGGCGGGGTGAGCCGGCTGCCCAGCTTCGCCTGCCACAGGTCGCCGACCTCAGCCGGCACGGCGCAGGCCGCGGCGCCCGTGCGCCGCGCGTCGCGGCGGTACATCGGCCAGTCGGCGGGCGCGGGCCTGTCCGCCGACGCACCGGCGAAGGCGGGGCCCCGCTCGAGCGCGCCGTCCCGCGGGCCGATGGCCTCGAGCGCCGCGTCGGAGGCGGTCGCATAGGCGTTGAACCCGTTGGCCGTGGCCCCCGGGTAGCAGAAGCACTGGTGCGGCGGGGCGTAGAGCATGCCGTTCGCAGGCATCACGCCGTGGCGGCACGGGCCGCGGGTCCAGTCGTTCTGGCTGTGCGCGCCGCCGGTCAGGCTGATGAACTCGCAGCCTCGGAACTGGGTGATGAGGAAGCGCTCGGTCGCCTTCGCGCGGTAGCAGCGCAGGTGGTGGCCGCGGCTCTGCACGCTCGACGGGTCGATGGTCTTCGCCACCTTGCCCGTCGCCAGGTCGTAGCCCGCGATGCCGCCGCTCGCCGCGTGCCAGGCGCACCCGCGCGCCACGAAGAAGTCGTGCCCGCGCATCGACCCGCCGCCGGTCCGCACGCTCCAGCGCACTGCGCCCGTCGCCGCATGGCGCGCCACGATCCGCGAGCCGTCCGTCACCAGCACCACGTCGCCGTGCAGGATGAAGGTCTGCTGCCCCCCGCGCCGCCGCCGCTTCCTGCCCTTCGCGTCCGCCGCCGGCTGCGGCTTCTGCTCGAACGTGGTCGCTCGCCACAGCTCCTTGCCGTCCGCCAGGCCCAGGCACACCGTCTCCGGCCCCGTGCTGTAGGCCACGCGCCCCTGCGCCGCACACAGCGACTGAACCAGGAACCGACCCTCGGGCACCCGCCAGCGCATCGTCCCGGCCTCGGCATCCACCGCGGCGATCGCCCCGTCGAGCTTTCGCCCACCCTGCTCGAGCCGCGCGATGCGCAGCACGAGGGTCTGGCCGAGCAGGGCGACCTCCTGGGTGCCCTCGGTGCCCTCGAAGGTGCGGAGCGACTCCCCCGTCGCCGGGTCGAGGGCCTCAAGCGGGCCCTGGTGGCTGAGCGAGATGAACAGCCGGTCGCGGGCGGCGGCCATGCGGCGCGGCACGCTCGGCGGACGGCCCCGCATCGCGCGGCTGCGCCACTCGGGGCCCCGCCACTGCGCCAACGGCCGCTGCCACAGCAGCACGCCGTTGAACCCGTCGCGCCCGAACAGCGTCCACCGCTCCGGCATCCGCTGGTCCGTCACCCCCGGCTGCCCGAGGTCCATCACGTAGAAGACGCGCCCGCCCGCCGTCACCAGGACGCTGAAGCTCGATATGAACTCGTGGCTCCGGCACCACGTCGGCCCGGCCTGCCACTGGAGCCGACGCGGCGGCCCCACCCGGGAGTCCTGCGCCACCGCGTTGTTCGACGCGTCGTGCAGGAAGTGGGGCCACTCGTCGATGTCCTTCGGCCACGGCTTCACGGCCTTGACCCAGCCGTTCGGCTGCGGCACAGGACGGGCGACGAGTGTCGAGTGAGCAGTGGCCAGTGAGCCCGCCTCGGCGAGCAGCACCCCTCGAGGGGCAAGCACGCGGACGAGCTCCTCACTTGTCACTTGCCACTTGCCACTTGCCACTATGAGATTCACGAGGTTGTCGGCATAGGGCAGCCGCCGCCCCGTCAGCCGCGCGACCGACACGGGGCCGTAGAGCCCCGCCGCCGCGAGCCGCTCGCGCGCCGCCGCGACCTGCGCCGCGTCGGCATCGAGGCCGTGGACCACGTAGCGCTCACTCGCACGGAGTGCGGCCGTCAGCGTCCCGTCGCCGCAGCCCAGGTGCACGACCAGCCCGCCGCGCACGCCCGCCGCCTCGAGGAGTTGCGCCGCCTGCCGTGCCGCCGCGGCTCCCGCCCCCGCGCCGCACCGGGCCGACCCGAGCACCGCGGCCGCCACGACCACGATCCGAAGCCACCCGATTCTCGTCTGCATCTGCATCACATCCTTCCTGTCTGCTATGCCTCGTGCGCACCCCGCGCGCGAGGCTCAGTGCCGCTCCCGCCGCCCAAGCACCCTACCGCCCCGCCTGCCGCCTCCGGCCGCCGGCTGTCTGTGTGGAGCACTGCGCCATCCGCGGCTCGGCAGGAGCTTCGCCCTCCCATGCCGTTCCGTCGCGCGTCGTCCTGGATCACGCTCTCAGCGGTAGTCCTTGCCGTTGAGGCTGCGGGCGACCGAGGCGAGCCACTGCTCGAGCGCGGGGCGCAGGGCCTTGACGCGGTCGGGCTGCTGGTCGGCCAGGTTCTTGGCTTCGCGGGGGTCGTCGGCGAGGTTGTAGAGCTCGATCCTGGGCTGGCCCTTCTTGCCCTGGATGCGGTGGAGCTTCCAGGGCCAGGCGAGCCAGGCGGCGTGGCCTGGGAAGCTGTCCTCGGGGTACTGCGTCTTGATCTCGGCGGCGTCGAGTCGCAGGCGGGCCTTGTCGCCGGTCTCGTCGCCGGCCTTCTGCGCGGCGAGCAGCTCGGCCATCCACTTCGCGCTCGGGGTGCTGATGCCGCCGGTCGGGTGGTTCCAGAAGCCCATGCCCTTGGGCCGCTTCGCCATCGTGCCGCCGAGCAGCGGGACGAGGCTGATGCCGTCGAGCGGCGGCTGGTTGGGCATGGTCACGCCGACGACGTCGAGGAGGGTGGGGTAGATGTCGGAGGTGTTGCAGGGCACGTTGGTGACCCTGGGCTTGGGGATGCGGGCGGGCCATTCGAGCAGGCCTGGCACGCGCAGGCCGCCCTCGTAGATGCTGCCCTTCCTCCCGCGGCCGCCGGTCGTCGCCGCGTCCAGCCCGCCGTTGTCGCTACAGTACCACAGGATGGTGTTGTCGCGGATGCCGAGGGAGCGCAGCTCGGCGCGCAGCTTGCCGAACGCGGCGTCCATGCCCGTGATCTCGCCGTAGAAATGCTGCTTCTTCGCGGGCTGGCCGTCGTAGAGCTTGCGGAACTCCTCGGTGGCCCGATGCGGGCCGTGGGGCGAGCCGAACCACACGACGGCGAGGAAGGGCTTCGAGCCCTTGGCGTGCTTGCGCATGAAGGCGATGGCGGCGTCGGCGGCGATCATGGAGCTCTCGCCCTGGAGCGGCACGGCGACGCCCTCGCGGCTGAGGATCGGGTCGTTGTCGTAGAAGTTGGGCGCCGAGAGCCACTCGTCGAAGCCGCTGGCGGCGGGGTTGACCGGGCTCGTCTTGCGGACGGAGCCGAGGTGCCACTTGCCGAAGTGGCCTGTGACGTAGCCCGCTGTCTTGAGGGCCTCGGCGACGGTGATCTCCTGGGGCCGCAGGGTGCGTCCCCACTTGAAGCACCCGAAGCGGTTGGGGTGGCGGCCCGTCATCACGCTGCCGCGGGTCGGCGAGCAGACGGGCGCCGCGGCGTAGAAGCGGTCGAACCGCAGAGCCTCGCCGGCCATCGCGTCGAAGTGCGGTGTCTTGAGCACGCGGTGGCCGTTGTAGCCCATGTCGCCCCAGCCCTGGTCGTCGGCCATGCACAGCACGACGTTCGGCTTCCTGGCCGGTGCCGCCCACCCGCGCCCCAGCCAGCCGAGACAGACCCCAGCCCCCACCGCACCGAGAAACTCACGACGCGACGTAGCCATCCCAATGCCTCCTTGCGCATGCGACAACGGTCGGGCTCTGCGAGCAGAGCCCCGGGTCCGTACAGCGCTGGCGCCGTGGGTCACGGGCGAGCCCTGCACACGCACAAGAGGCTACGCGGCGCCTGCGGGCGAGTCAAGGGCCCCTGGCTCGTGGCAGGGGACGGGCAAGGAGGAACTCGCGCCTGCCGGTGAGCGGCTCGCGGCGCGCGGCCCTCGCGTCTGTCGGCTCAGCCCAGGATGGCCTGGAGGTCGGCCTCGGGCGTGGTGATCGGGGCGATGCCGAAGCTCTCGACCAGGGCGTTGAGCACGGGCTCGGTGACGAAGGCCGGGAGGCTCGGGCCGAGGCGGATGTTCTGGATGCCCAGATGCAGCAGCGTGAGCAGGATCGCCACGGCCTTCTGCTCGTACCACGAGAGGATGAGCGAGAGCGGCAGGCTGTTGACGTCGGTCTCGAAGGCCCCGGCGAGGGCGGCGGCGATCTGGATGGCGGAGTAGGCGTCGTTGCACTGCCCGACGTCGAGCAGGCGCGGGATGCCGCCGATCGCGCCGAAGTCGAGCTTGTTGAAGCGGTACTTCCCGCAGCCGAGGGTGAGGATGACGCAGTCGTCGGGCACGGCCTCGGCCAGCTCGGTGTAGTAGTTGCGCCCTGGCTTCGCGCCGTCGCAGCCGCCGATGAGGAAGAAGTGGCGCACCGCGCCGCTCTTCACCGCCTCGATCACCTTATCCGCCACGCCGAGCACCGCGTTGCGGCCGAAGCCGATCAGGATCGTCTGGTCCGGGCCGTCCTCGGCGAAGCCGGGGGCGGCGAGCGCCGCCTCGATGGCCGGGGCGAAATCGCGGCCCTCGATGTGGGTCACGCCCTCGAAGCCGACGAGGCCACAGGTGAACACGCGGCCCTTGTAGCTGTCCTTCGGCGGCATCAGGCAGTTCGTGGTGAGGACGATGGCGCCGGGGAAGGCGTCGAACTCGGTGCGCTGGTTCTGCCACGCGCCGCCATAGTTGCCGACCAGGTGCGGGTACTTCCTCAGCTCGGGATAGGCGTGGCAGGGCAGCATCTCGCCGTGGGTGTAGACGTGGATGCCCTTGCCCGCGGTCTGCTCGAGCAGGGCCTCGAGGTCGGCCAGGTCGTGGCCGGAGACGACGATCGCCTTGCCGGCGACGGGGGTGACCCGGACCTGGGTCGGCTCGGGGTGGCCGTAGGTTTCGGTGTTGGCGGCGTCGAGGAGTTCCATGGCCTTGAGGTTGAGTTCGCCGGTCTTCAGCGCGTTGGCGGTCAGTGTGTCCACGTCGGTCGGCTCGGCGGCGACGAAGTCGAGCAGCTCGTGGGTCATGGCGTAGACCTCGTCGCTGTGGCGGCCGAGGAGATGGGCGTGGTCGGCGTAGGCGGCGGCGCCCTTGATGCCGTAGACGATGAGCTCCTGGAGGCCGGTCACGGTGTCGCCGAGGCGCTCGATGCGGGCCTGGATGCCGACCTGCTCGCCCTGCGCGATGAGGCCGTTGAGGTCGGCGGCCGGCTCCCAGGCGGCGGGGCCGTTGAGGTCCTCGGGCGTCTGGCCCGCCTGCTGGCAGGCGTCGATGTAGAGTTTGCGGACCTGGTCGCGCAGTGTGGCGGCGCGGCGCAGCATCGCCTCGAAGCGCCCCGGGGCGAAATTCACGTTCGTGAGCGTGGCGAAGGCGGCCTCGTGGACGAACGCGTCGGCCTCGGCGTCGCTGGCGCCCAGGCTCCGCGCGCGGTGGGCGTACATCGAGATGCCCTTGATCGCGTGGAGCAGCAGGTCCTGGAGCGCGGCCACCTCGGGCGACTTCCCGCACACCCCGCGCACCGTGCAGCCGGTGCCCTTCGCCGTCTGTTCACATTGGTAGCACAGCATCGATACGTTCTGCTTTCGCGGAAGCAGTTGCCAGTCCTGTCGGGCGCTTCCCGTGCACCCAATAGGACCTATAGGACCTATGGGACCGATGGGACTAGGGCTTGGCTCGGAGCATTGTCAGCAGCATCTTGAAGCGTTCCGTCGCCTTCACGGCGTGGGGCACGTCGGCGGGCATGACGACCAGTTGCCCCGCAGTCGCAGCGACCGGCTTGCCTCCGATGGTCAGCTCGGCCCGGCCGCCGAGCACCTGCACGATGGCGTCGAACGGCGCCGAGTGCTCGCTGAGGCCCTGCCCGGCGTCGAAGGCGAACAGGGTGATCGTGCCCGCCTCGTTCTCGGCGAGGGTGCGGCTGACGATCGAGCCTGCGGCGTAGTCCACCAGGCCCGCCAGCTCGACGGGCTGGGCGGCTGGCAGCGTGCCGCCTCCCGAGGCTTCCGGCTTACTCATGGTCGTGCTCCTTCCCGTCTCAGTTGCTCTTCGTGGCTTCGCCTAGCTCGCGGCCGAAGGCTCGGCAGGCCTCGAGGTCGTCGGCACGCGGCTGCCACTTGCAGCGGATGCCCTCCCGCACGAGTGGGATCTTGCTCTCGGCCAGGCGCGCCTCGATGACCGCCACCGACTGCCCGCTCCAACCGTAGGAGCCGAAGGCGGCGCCCTGCTTGTTCTGGAACCTCAGGCCGCGGATGTCCTCCAGGATCGGTGCAAGCGTGGCCAGCACGCCGCCGTTGACGGTGGGCGAGCCGATGACGATCGTCTTCGAGCGAAAGACCTCGACGAGCGCGTCGTTGCGGTCGGTGGTCGCGGCGTGCAGGATCTTGTGGTCCACGCCCGCATCGGCCAGGCCGTCGCCGATGGCCTCGGCCATCCGCCGCGTGCCGTTCCACATCGTGTCGAAGAGGATCACGGCCCGCTCCTCGGGCTCCTGGGCCGCCCACTGCTGGTACTGCGTGACGATCTGGAGCGGGTCGTCGCGCCAGATCACCCCGTGGCTTGGGGCGATGATGTCCACCGGCAGCTCGAGGGCCAGCACCTCGTCGATCTTCCTGGTGACCAGCTTGCTGAAGGGGGTGAGGATGTTGGCGTAGTACTTCAGGGCCTCCTCGAACAACTCCTCCTGGTCCACCTGGTCGTTGAAGCGGAAGGCGGTGGCGTAGTGCTGGCCGAAGGCGTCGTTCGGCATCAGGATGGCCTGGCCCTTGAGGTAGGTGAACATCGAGTCTGGCCAGTGGAGCATGGGCGCCTCGACGAACACCAGCTCGTTGTCACCGATGGGGATGCTGTCGCCGGTGCCGACGGGCTGGAAGCTCCACGGCTGGTGGTAGTGCCCCTCGATGCTCTCCTCGCCGCGCTTGGAGACGACGACCGTGGCGTCGGGGCACTGGCGCAGGACGGCGGGCAGGCTGCCCGAGTGATCGCTCTCGGCGTGGTTGGCCACCACGATGTCGATGCTCGCGGGGTCCACCACCTCCGCGATGTTCGCCATCAGCTCGTCGGCGAAGGGCCCCCACACGGTGTCCACCAGCACCGTCTTCTCGTCCACGATCAGGTAGGCGTTGTACGTCGAGCCCCGGTGGGTGCTCAACTCGTGGCCGTGGAAACTCCGCAGCCCCCAGTCCACCACGCCGACCCAATACACGTTGTCCTTGAGCTTCGTCACCATGGTTCCAGCCCTTTCGTGTCAGGGTGCGTCGGTGCTGGCCACGGCCTCGTCGGCCTGTGCTTCGACGAATCGCTCGATGGCCATCGCGCGGCCTGTGGCCGTGCGGAAGACGTTCTCAATCAAGGCCCGCAGCGCGCCGCCGCTCTTCCCGCCCGCCTCGTCCGGCAGGTTCACCAGTCCGTCGGCGTCCCACACGATGCGGAACTCGGGGGTGTTGATGTCCCGCGCGCTATGGTGGCTGCCGACAATGCGGCAGATGTGCTGGATGTCGAGCTCGGCGAGGTCGAGCGCCTCGAGGATGCGGCGGGCGATGGGCGGGCCTTCGAGCTCCTGGAACTCCGGCGCGGCCGAGCCGTGGCGCCGCTCGGCCTCCTGAATGCCGATGTCGTGGAGCAACGCGGCGGCCACCACGATCCGTGGGTTCGCGTCCTCGCGTCGGAGAATCTCCTGCGCCGCCTCGAGCACCCGCACGGCATGGGTGATGCGCCGCTGGTCGTCGCCGAGCTCGGCTTTCACCGCCGCGATGAGCTGGTCGGCGAGCGACTCCTCGGCGTACTCCTCGATCTGCACCTTCCTGGGGTCGAAGCCGAGACACTTCTCGGCGTGCTCGCACCACTGGGCGCAGCCCAGGCTCAGCTTCGGGTTCGCCACCCGCGCCCCGCAGTGCGGGCAGCGGCGGGCCGCGTCGTCGCGGAAGAACTCGATGGCGTAGCCGCAGGCGCCGCACTCGACGTCGAAGATGGCGCTCTTGTCCCAGAACCGCGTGTCCTGGCCGGGGCACACGATCTTGCTCATCGCACCGCCTCCGTCGACTCCAGGATCTCGCCCTGGATGCCGATCTTCGTCAGCGTGAGCGGGATGTCCTTCCCCGCGTCGGCCAGCGCCTGCTGCACGACGTGCACGAGGCCGAAGCAGCAGGGGACCTCCATGTGCACCACCTCGATCGAGCGGATGGCCGCCTGCTCGAAGACCGCCGCGAGCTTGGTGCGGTATAGGGCCACGTCGTCGAGCTTCGGGCAACCGACGAGCACGGCCTTCCCCCTCAGGAAATCCTCGTGGAAGCTCCCGTAGGCGAAGGGTACGCAGTCGGCCGCGATCACCACATCGGCGCCCTGGAGGAACCGCGCCATCGGCGGCACCAGCGCGAGTTGCACGGGCCACTGGCGAAGCTGCGAGACGGACCGCCCAGCCGGCCGATCGCCGCCTGCCGCCTCGAACTCCATCACGCGGGCACCGGGGCAGCCGCTCGCCTGGGGAGCCGGGGCCTCGGCGGCGGGGGCCTCGATCCCCTGCTCGCGCAGATAGTCGAGCGCCTCCTGGAGGTAGTCCTTGGCGCCGTGCTCCCGCAGATGCGCCAGATGGGCCCGGATGACGTTCGGCCCTTGCTTCACGACGTTCGCCATCACGCGGCGCTCGTCGTAGGGCTCGGCCTCGCGCTCCTCGACGCGGATCGCGCCCTCGGGGCAGTGGCCGAGGCAGGCGCCCAGCCCGTCGCAGAACAGATCGCTGACCAGCCGCGCCTTGCCGTCGATGATCTGGAGCGCCCCCTCCGGGCAGTTGGGGATGCACTCCCCGCACCCCGTGCACTTCGCCTCGTCGATCGTGATGATCGGCCTACGGATCGCCATCGGTGGTGTCCCCCTTCGCGGCCAGCGCGCCCAGCGTCGCGCGGGCCAGGTAGGCGCGGAACCGCGCGTCGAACTCCTCGAGGTAGCCGGCGAACATGCACTCCGACCGCCCACACACCGGCTTGCCGAAGAGGCAGCCCCATGGCTCCACAGGCCCCTCGATGGCCTCGTAGACGTCGAGCAGCGACACCTCGTCCGCCGGCCGGTTCAGCCGGAAGCCTCCCTTCGGCCCGCGGGTCGAGCGCACGATGCCCTCCTTCACCAGCCGCTGGAGCACCTTGGCCAGGTGCGCCTCCGACGCGCCGAACCGCGCGGCCAGCTCCCGCGCCGAAACCGGTCTGTCCCGGACCTCGGCGAGCGCCACGGCGGCGTGCAGGCCAAGCGACACGGCTTCGGGCATCCTCAGCAGCTTCGACACGCCAGGCGCCCTCCAGTCGGGATGGCATCGGGCAGGGTCAGTGGCGACGGCATGCACGGCTCCTTTTCGGTATTGTTATACCAGAATACCACGCGGGCGGCCCGGTGTCAACCCCAAATCGCGCGAGAGACGACGCAACGGGGCCGCGGTCCCTCGGAGCCGCCGGGGCACGGCCCCTCGCCGGGTGCCCCGCCCCACCTGCCGGCGCACGGGTGCGGGTCACTGCCCGGAGTCAGGACGGCGGGCGACTTGACAGGCTCCGGAGCAGCCGTATGATCGATGGGAGGAGGCCCGCGAGGGCGACGACGGGGCGGGGAACGCCAAAGCCACGGCAATTGAGCCCACGATGAGGTGCGAGCGATGGACCTCACGGTGAGGATCGCCGGGGAAGCCGGCCAGGGGGTGCAGACGACGGGCAACCTGCTCGTCGAGGCCTTCGCCGCCATCGGCTTCCACGTGTTCGCGACGCAGAGCTACATGTCGCGGATCCGCGGGGGCGTCAACTGGTTCGACGTGCGGATCGGCGACGCGCCACTCTACTCGGGGGTCGAGCGTGCGGACGTGCTCGTGGCGCTGCACGGCGACGCGCTCGAGACGTTGCGGGGCGAGGTGACCGAGGGCGCGGTCGTGCTCTTCGACGGCGACGGCGGGCCTGGGGTCGCGTCGGTGCCGCTGACGGCGACGGCGAAGGAGCTGTCGGGCTCGGCGCAGATGGCGAACACGGTGGCCGCGGGCGCGGTGTTCGCGCTGCTGGGCTGCGACGTGGACGAGCTGTGCGACCACCTGGGCGAGCGGTTCGCCAGGAAGGGCGAGGAGGTGGTGGCGCACAACGTGGCGTGCGCGCGGCGCGGCGCGGAGCTTGCGGGCTCGGTGAGCGCGACGCTGGCGGCGCCCCGGGCGGCCGGCGGGCCGCGGAGCATCTACAGCGGCACCGAGGCGGTCGGGCTGGCCGCGGCGGTCGCCGGCGTGAAGCTCGTGACCTCGTACCCGATGACGCCGTCCACTGGCGTGTTCACCTTCCTGGCCGGTGTGGCCGACGACTACGGGATCGTGGTCGAGCAGGCGGAGGACGAGCTGGCGGCGATCAACATGGTGTGCGGCGCCACCTACGGCGGCGTGCCGGCCATGACGACGACCAGCGGCGGCGGGTTCGCGCTCATGTGCGAGGGCCTGTCGCTCGCCGGCATGATGGAGCTGCCGGCCGTCGTGCTGCTCTCCCAGCGCCCTGGGCCGGCCACCGGCCTGCCGACCCGCACGGGCCAGGAGGACCTGGGCTTCGCGCTCCACGCGGGCCACGGCGAGTTCCCGCGAGCCCTCTTCGCCCCGGGCACGCCCGAGCAGGCCTACGCGCTGACGCGGCGGGCCTTCGAGACGGCCCACCGCTTCCAGACCCCCGCCATCGTGCTCATCGACCAGTTCCTCGCCGACCTCCAGCAGACCGGTCCCGCCCTCGACGCCGCGGCGCGCCCCATCGACCGGCACGTCGTGACCGAGCCGGCGGCCGACTACGCGCGCTACGCGCTGAGCCCCGACGGCGTCTCGCCGCGCGCCCTCCCCGGCTCCCAGGCCTTCGTCGTCTGCGACTCCGACGAGCACACCGAGGACGGCCACATCACCGAGGACCTCGGCGCACGGCTCCGGCTCCAGGACAAGCGGCTCGCGAAGGCCAGGGCCATGGCCGCCGAGGCCCTGCCGCCCGAGCGCTACGGCCCCGACGACGCCGAGACCCTGCTCGTGGCCTGGGGCTCGACCTACGGGCCCTGCCGCGAGGCCATCGACCAGCTCGCCGCCGACGGCAGATCGGTCGCCATGGCCCACTTCGCGCAAGTCTGGCCCCTCGACGCCGAGGCGCTGCGCCCGCTCCTGGCCGACGGCGGGCGGCGGGTCGTGAGCGTCGAGGGCAACGCCACGGGGCAGCTCGCGGCGGCCCTGCGCGAGGCGGGCGCGCTGCGCGACTGCGAGCTTATGCTGCGTTACGACGGCATGCCGTTCACCGGCGAGGAGATCGCTCGGAGGGTCCCACGATGATCGAGCAATGGCCAGGCAGCAGCCCCGCGTGGTGCCCGGGCTGCGGCAACTTCGCCATCCTCAAGACCCTCGAGCGGGTCATCGACGAGATCGGGCTCGACCGCCACCGCCTGGTGCTCGTCTCGGGCATCGGGCAGGCCGCCAAGCTGCCCCACTACACCCGCGCCAACGTCTTCAACGGCCTCCACGGCCGCGCCCTGCCCGCCGCCACCGGCATCAAGCTCGCCAACCACGGCCTCGAGGTGCTCGTCACCAGCGGCGACGGTGACATGTACGGCGAGGGCGGCAACCACCTCATCCACGCCATGCGACGCAACATCGGAGTCAAGGTCTTCGTCCACAACAACCAGGTCTACGGACTCACCAAGGGACAGGCCTCGCCCACCTCCGACCCCGGCTTCACCACCAAGATCCAGAAGCACGGCGTCATCCTCCAGCCGCTCAACCCCCTGGCGCTCGCCATCGTCGAGGACTGCTCGTTCGTCGCCCGCTCCTTCTCCGGCGCGCTCGACCACCTCCGCGAGACGATGACCGCCGCCCTCCGCCACGACGGCGGCTTCGCGCTCGTGGACATCCTCCAGCCCTGCGTCTCGTTCAACCAGCGCAACACCTTCAAGTGGTACCGCGACCGCGTCCAGCCCATCGACGACTCCCACGACCCCTTCGACAGGGACCGCGCCCTGGCGCTCGCCTTCCAGTGGGGCGACGCAATCCCCATCGGCGTGCTCTACAGAAGCCGCAGGCCCAGCTTCGAGTCCCAACTCCCCGTGCTGGCCAAGGGCACCCTGTGCGAGCGCTACGAGCAGGGCGCCAGCGCCTGAACCCCTCCCCTCCCCTGCCGGCGCCGCTCAGCCGTAGCGGCGCGCGGGCCTCAGAGCGTCCAGCCGTCGCGGTACGGCGGGTGGACCAGTGCGGTGGCGGCGCGGGAGTTGGTGAAGCGCATCTGCTCGGCGTCCCAGAGGAGCTTGAAGCCTGGGAAGCGGATGGCGATGGCGCCGAGCAGGCCGAGCTCGGTGAGCGGCCCGCCG
>CBFDBL010000024.1:0-22441 GCA_965603035.1 uncultured bacterium | reverse complement strand
GATTGCTCGACTATCACCCCGATCAGCCGGTCACGCTCCGCGTCCTCGACCCCGACGGACAGCCCGTGCAGGTGGCTCTCTACCCCCGTTACGCGAAGGGCAGGGAGCCTGAGGTCACGACACACTACCTGAAGGCGATCCCGCCTGGGGCGACGATCGTCCTCAAGCACTGCTGGCTCCCCTTCAGCCCCAAGACTGGCGTCTTCACGGTCGCCGCCAGCTACGAGAACCGGCGCGACGCCAAGGCGCTCGACGTCGCCGTCTGGAAGGGGAGGATCGAGGCCCCGGCCCTCCGCGAGAGGGTGCCACTCGTCGCCGCCGGCCCCTAGGCCTCGCGAGCGCCCTCGGCAACCGGTCCCCAGCGCTGCCGCCGCACCGCCAGCTTCCCGTCCTCGACGAAGCCGTCGCCGCGCGGCTCGAGGATGGCGATGAGGCGCTGGCGCCAGAGCGCGACGCGCTCGGCGTTGGCGGGGTCGCGGGCCAGGTCGCGCAACTCCTCGCGGTCATTCACCAGGTCGAAGAGCTGCTCCTCGCCCGTGTAAGGAAGGTAGACGTACTTCTCCCTGCCGTCGGTGAGATACTGCATGGCCTGCTCCATGGCGTAGCAGGGCGAGTGCTCGCCGTGGAGGAACTCGCGCCAGGCCTCGCCGCGGATGGCGCCGAGCACGCTGCGGCCCTTGACCGTGTCGGGGATGGCGACGCCGGCAGCCTCGAGCAGCGTGGGCATCACGTCCTGGAGCCCGACGACGCGCTCGAAGGTGCCGGTCGGCAGATCGAGTCCTCGTGGGTAGCGGACGACGAAGGGGATGCGGGCCGAGCCCTCGTAGGCGTAGCACTTGCGATGCAGGTGGTGGTCGCCCTGCATGTCGCCGTGGTCGCTGGTGAAGAGCCAGAGGGTGTTGCTGAGCTCGTCTCGCAGCTCGCGGCGCAGGCGCTGCATGAGGTGGCCGAGCTGATAGTCGATGTGGGTGACCGAGCCCATGTAGCCCGCCCGCGCGCGGTGGAGCTGCTCGGGCTTCAGGCGGCCGAACCAGCAGGTCGGGTCCAGCCCGGGGTTGGGCTTGTCGTAGCGCTCCGCCCAGTCGCCGACGGGCACGGGCGGCAGCTCGCGGTCGATGTACATGTCCCAGAAGGCTTGCGGCGGGTCGTAGGGCTGATGGGGCCGCAGGTGTGAGATCCAGATGAAGAAGGGCCGCGTGGGGTCGCGCTTGCGGAGCTGTTCGAGGCTGACGCGGACCGTCCAGTTCGTGGGGTGGTAGTGCTCGTCGAGGTGGAAGGGCCGGGCGACCCAGCCGTTGGCGTCGCAGCCGTGTGCGCGCTCGTGGACGTCGGGGCCGAGCTTCTCGCGCAGCCACTCCCAGTAGTCGTCGCAGTCCTCCGCCAGGTCGTGGCAGATGACGTTGTGGAAGCCGAAGAGCTTGCGGCGGGGATGCATGTTGCGCCAGCCGACGTTGATGCAGTGGTAGCCCGCGTTCGCCAGTTCTTGCGCCAGGGTGGTTGGCGGGTCCCAGGGCACGCCCGAGTAGCCGATGAGGCCGCAGTGGTAGCTGCCGCGCCCCGAGTGGAGGATGCGGCGGGCGCCCGTCGTCGAGGTGATCTCGGAGTAGGCGTTGGGGAAGTAGGCCCCCTGGTTGACCCACGCGTCCACGTAGGGGGTCTCGACGACGGGGTGGCCCGCGAGGCCCAGGTGGTCGCCGCGGTGCTGGTCGGTCGTGAACAGGACGATGTTCGGCCGCTTGCCCATCGCTGCTCTCCTTCGGTGTCCCGCTGGGTCGGCGCAGGGCGAGGATAGCGAACGGGGGCGGACGCGTCAACCGCCCGTCCCTTGCGCTTCCGTCGATCCGCTGTATCATAGTCTCGGGAAACGGGCCGGCCCTTCCGCGCACTGAACGGGCGGAGACAGACCCCGATGGCAGACGCACGGACGAGCGACGTCATCGTCTCCGTCCAGTCGGTGAGCAAGGTCTACCGCATGGGCGAGGTGGACGTTCGCGCGCTCCGCGACGCGTCCATCGACATCCTCGACGGCGAGTTCCTCATCGTGGTCGGCCCGAGCGGCTCCGGCAAGAGCACGCTGCTCAACATGGTCGGCGGCATGGACCGGCCGACCTCCGGTACCGTCCGCTTCCTCGACCAGGACCTGACCCGCGCCAGCGACCGCCAGCTCACGCTCTACCGCCGCCGCCAGGTCGGCTTCATCTTCCAGTTCTACAACCTCGTCCCGACCCTCACCGCGCTCGAGAACGTCCAGGTCGCGACCGAGCTGGTGGACGAGCCGATGGACCCGCACGAGGCGCTCGACCTCGTGGCCCTGGCCGACCGCGCCAGCCATTTCCCCTCGCAGCTCAGCGGCGGCGAGCAGCAGCGGGTGGCGGTCGCGCGCGCGCTGGCCAGCAACCCCAGGCTGCTGCTGTGCGACGAGCCCACGGGCGCGCTCGATCTCGAGACGAGCCGCGACGTGCTCGGCCTGCTCGTCGAGCTCAACGAGACCCTCCGCAAGACCGTCGTCCTCATCACCCACAACAGCGCCATCGCGACCATCGGCCATCGCGTCGCCCTCATCCGCGACGGCGCGCTGACCTCGCTGCACGCCAACGAGCGCCGCACCCCCGTGGAGCAGGTGGCATGGTGAACTGGGTGCTGGTGCGCAAGCTGCGTCGCGACATGCTCCACCGCGCCGGCCCGCTGCTGGCCCTGCTCGTCATCGTCGCGATCGGCGTCGGCATCTACGTCTCGATGGCCGGCGTCTACCGCGACCTCTACGACGCGCGCCGCCGCTACTACGCCGACCACCGGCTCGCCGACTTCTCGGTGGACCTCAAGCGGGCGCCCATGCGGGCCGTGGACGAGGTGGCCGACATGCCCAACGTCCGCGCCGCGCGGGGCCGCGTCCGTCTCGCCGTGCGCATCGATCTCGAGGGCGTCGATGAGCCCATCGCCGGCACCGTCATCTCCATGCCCGAGCAGCCCCGGCCCGTGCTCAACGGCATCCTCCTGCGCTCGGGCGTCTGGTTCTCCGACGGGCAGGACAAGGAGGCGATCCTCGACGACGCCTTCGCCGAAGCCAACCACCTGGAGCCGGGCGACCGCATCCACGTCGTGCTGCTCGACAGGGAGCACGATCTGCTGGTGGTCGGCACGGCCATGGCGCCCGAGTTCGTCTACGTGCTGCCCCCTGGCGGTGGGCTGGCGCCCGATCCCGAGCGTTACGGCATCCTGTACATGCCCGAGCGGTTCCTCCAGGAGTCGTGCAACCTCGACGGCGCCTACAACCAGATCGTCGGCCTCGCCCACGACAGCTCGCGCACCGCGCTCGACAACACCCTCCGCCTCATCGAGGAGCGGCTCGACCTCTACGGTGTGACCAACAGCACGCCCATCCACGAGCAGGCGTCGGCACGCTTCCTCGCCGACGAGCTCATGGGCCTGCGGGTCAACGCGCGGATCATCCCCGCCCTCTTCCTGCTCGTCGCCGCGCTCGTGCTCAACGTGCTGATGGGCCGGCTCGTAGTCCAGCAGCGGACGATCATCGGCACCCTGAAGGCCCTGGGCTACTCGCGCGGGGCCATCACCCGTCACTACCTGGGCTTTGGCGTCATCGTCGGCGGGATCGGCGGGCTGGCGGGCGTAGCGTTCGGGTGGTGGCTCCAGGGCGTGTTCGTGCGGATGTATCGCCTTTTCTTCCACCTGCCGCGGATCGACGCCCACGTCTACCCCGACGTGCTGGTCACGGGCTTGCTCATCAGCGTCGGCTTCGCTGCGGCGGGCACGCTCAAGGGGGTGTGGCACGGGGCGCGGCTCCGGCCCGCCGAGGCCATGCGGCCGCCGCCGCCCGAGCGCGGCGGCAGGGTGCTGCCCGAGTACATCCCGTGGTTGTGGCGCCCGCTCCCGTTCCGCTGGAAGATGGTGCTGCGGGCCGTGTTCCGCAACCCGTTCCGCAGCTCGGTGTGCATCTTCGCGGGCCTCATCTCCACGGCGCTCGTCGTCGCGATGCTCGGGAGCCTGGACGCGCTCGACTACCTCATGCACTACGAGTTCGAGCGCGTGTCGCACGAGGACTTCACGGTCTCGCTGCGGGACCCGCGCGGGCCCCGTGCCGTGCCGGAGCTCACCGGCCTGCCGTCGGTCGCGGGCGCGGAGCCGCAGCTCGCCGTCGTGTGCGACCTGTCCAACGGCCCCCACCGCAAGCGCGTCGGCCTGACGGGCCTGGTGCCAGGCA
Organism: uncultured bacterium; assembly: GCA_965603035.1. GTDB lineage: Bacteria > Planctomycetota > PUPC01 > DSUN01 > DSUN01 > CAZDNN01. The sequence goes on along the minus strand of CBFDBL010000024.1, from coordinate 18,222 downwards.
ACCGCCTGCGCACGCCACTCGATGCGGCCGGCCAGCCGATCGTCGCGCCCGACGAGGGCCTCGTCCTGAGCAAGAAGCTCGCCGAGATCCTGCACGTCGAGCCCGGCGACACGGTGCGCCTGCGGCCGCTCATCGCCCGGCGCGAGGAGGTCGAGGCCGTGGTCGTCGGCACCGTGGACAGCTTCCTCGGCCTCTCGGGCTATGCCGATATCGGCTACCTGAGCCGGCTGCTCGGCGAGGAGCGGTCGGCCAACGTGCTGCTGGGGACGTGGTTCCACGGGGCGTCGCGGCCGCCGTTCTTCGACGCGCTCCGGGAGCGGCCCACCGTCGTCGGCATCGGCGAGCGCAGCCGCTCGCTGACCCAGCTCGACGCGAGCTTCGGCGACATGATGGACAAGTCGATCGGCATCAGCGTGCTGTTCGCGGGGCTCGTGGCGTTCGGCAGCGTGCTCAACGCCGCGCTGGTGTCGCTCAACGAGCGCCAGCGCGAGGTCGGCACGCTGCGGGTGCTCGGCTACTCGCCGTGGCAGATCGGCGAGATCTTCTCGGGCGAGAGCCTGCTGCTCAACACGGTGGGCATCCTGCTCGGCCTGGCGGCGGGCATCGGCCTGTCGCACGTGCTCTCGCTGGCCTACAATACCGAGCTCTACCGCTTCCCCGTCGTCGTCAAGCCATCGACGCTGGTCACCAGCGCGCTGCTGATGGCGGCCTTCGTGCTCGTCGCCCAGGTGATCGTGCACTACCTGATCCGACGAGTGCCGTGGCTGGACGTGATGAAGATCAAGGAGTAGACCATGAGCAAGGCGCCTGCGATGGTCGCGCGACCCTGGGCGCTGCTCGCGCTCGGCGCGGCGGTGCTGGCCACGTGCGTCGGCTGCGAGCAGGGGGTGGAGGTCGAGCTGGCGCAGCCGCGGCGGGGCGAGATCCAGGAGTCGTTCGGCGAGCCCGCCCGCACGCGGCTGGCGAAGACCTATCCCATCACGATGCCGGTGGACGGCCGCATCGCTCGCATCGACCAGGAGCCCGGCGACACCGTGACGAAGGGCGCGACCCTCGTCGAGATCGACCTCGTCCCCTTCCAGCAGGCCGTGGCGGAGGCGGAAGCCGCCGTCGACGAGCTCGAGGCCGAGGTCGCCGTCAAGAAGGACAACCGTCTGGAGGAGATCGCCGCCGAGGACGCCAACGCCGCCGTTCAGGCGGCCAAGGAGGCACTGAGCGCCTCCGACGAGGAGGTCGCCGCGCAGAAGGCCCGCCAGCAGCGCGCCGCCAAGGATCTCACGCGCAAGCAGGAGCTCTTCGACCGCAAGGTGATCGCGGAGGATCAACTGGACGACGCGAAGCTCGACGCTGAAACCTCCCTCATCGAGTTGCGCAAGCAGCAGTTCTACCGCGCGGCACTCAAGGCCATGGTCGTCGCCGTCAATCTCTATCCTCGCGCCGTCACGCAGTGGATTGCCAAGAAGGGCCTCGAGGGGGGCGTGCTCGATCACAAGCTCGCGCAGACCAAGGCCCGTCTCGTCCTGGCGCGGCACCAGCTCGGGCTCGCGCGGGTCGTCTCGCCCATCGACGGCATCGTCCTCGAGCGCCACGAGCAGGGCAACCGCCCGCTCGGCGCCGGCCAGCCGCTCCTGCTGCTCGGGGATCTCGGCGACCTCGAAGTCGAAGCCGACGTGCTCACCCAGGACGCGCTGCGGCTGGCCAAGGGCTCGCCGGTCACCCTCGCGCCCGCGTCGGGCATCGCGGCCATCGCAGGCAAGGTGATGCGCATCGAGCCCGCCGGCTTCACCAAGCTCTCGTCGCTCGGGGTGGAGCAGCAGCGCGTCAAGGTGCTCGTCGAGCTGGTCGGCGAGCCCGGCGGCCTGAAGGTCGGCTACCGGCTCCAGGCACGGTTCCTCACCGGCTCGAAGGCCGATGCGCTCATCGTGCCGCGCTTCAGCGTCCTCCAGGCGCCCGACCGCGCCTTCTACGTCTTCAAGGTCGCCGACGGCAAGCTCGTTCGCCAGCAGGTGGCGGTCGGCCTCCGCAGCGATCTCGAGCTCGAGATCGCCGAAGGCCTCACCCCCACCGACCGCATCGTCGCGCGCCCCGACGCCACGATGAAGGACGGCATGAAGGTCAAGGTCAACGATGCGGGCGCGTCGTCGAAGGAGTAGCCCGTTCGGGGGAGCCATGCCTCAGCCCAACCTGCTCTTCCTCATGACCGACCACCAGCGGGCCGACAGCCTCGGCATGGTCCAGCACGGCGTCGAGGTCACACCGCACCTGAACCGGCTTGCCGCCCAGGCGGCGGCCTTCAGCCGCGCCTACAACACCTGCCCGCTGTGCGTGCCCGCCCGCACGGCGCTCGCCACGGGCAAGTACCCGACCCACAACGGCATCGTCACCAACGACTGGCGCGGCCGCCGCGCCGGCGACCACCTGACCCTCCACGAGTTGCTCTCCCGTGCCGGCTACGACGTCGCCCACGTCGGCGTGGATCACATCCGCGTCGCGCCCGGCCTGCGCGAGCGGATCGAGTTCGCGAAGTGGACCGTCAACAGCGACCACGCCCGCTTCCTCGAGAGCCAGGGCGTGCCCTGGCCGCCGCCCGACGCCGCCCGCTTCAAGCGCGCGATCACCGAGAACCAGGGCGGCGAGCGCCAGCCCGTCCACTACTCCAACACCGAGGTCGCGCGCTGGCCCCATCCCGCCGAGTGGTTCAGGGACGCCTTCTTCGCTCAGCACGCCATCGACTTCCTGGGCGGCGTCGGCGAGCGGCCCTTCGCGCTCTTCGTCTACCTGTGGGCGCCCCATCCGCCGCTGTGGGTGCCCGAGCCCTACGCCTCGCGGTTCGACCCCGAGCGCCTCGAGCTGCCGGCCAACGTCGGTCGCGTCGCGGACGGCGAGCCGTCGAGCCGACGGCTCGGCATCGCCGCGCAGCTCGCCGAGGGCATCGCGATGGAGCAGTGGCGGCGCGTCTGGGCCGCGCATCTCGGCCTCGTGAGCCTCGCCGACGCCGCCATCGGCCGCATCCTCGACACCCTGGACGCCGCTGGCGGCGCTGACAACACCCTCACCGTCTTCACCGTCGATCACGGCGACCTGCTCGGCCAGCACGCCATGTACCAGAAGATGGAGATGTATGAGCCCGCCGTCCGCGTCCCGCTGCTCGTCCGCGTCCCCGGCTGCCAGGCGCGGAGCTGGGACGCGCCGGTCTCCCATCTCGACGTCCTGCCCACCCTCCTCGACCTGATGGGTCTCGACCATCCAGCCGACCTCGACGGCATCTCGCTCGCCGAGAGCATCCGCTCCGACGCCGCGCCGCCCGAGCGGGCCGTCTTCTGCCAGTACTCGGGCAATCCCGCCCTCGGCGATATCCGCCGCGCCGTCATCACCCGCCGCCACAAGTACGTCTACGACCCCGCCGACGCGCCCGAGCTCTACGACCTGGCCGCCGACCCGCTCGAGATGACCAACCTCGCTGCCGACCCCGCCTGCCGCGGCCTCGTGGCCCAGCTCCACGACGAGTGCCGCCGCTGGCACGAGGAGCACGGCGATTGGGTCCATTACTGATGTTGGCTGGAGAGCCCCCAATGGCCGTCGTCGATGCGACAGTCGCTAACCCGGCGAGGGCCAGGCGCGGGCTGACGCTCTCGTTCCTGGTCGACTCCGGTGCAACCTACACGGTCATCCCTTCTGCCGTGCTGGAGTCCCTGGGCGTGGAGCCCGTGAAGGAACGCACGTTCATCCTGGCCAACGGCCAGCCGATCAAGCGGCGCATCGGGGAGGCGCGGATCACGTTCCAGGACGAGTCGGCCACCTGCGTCGTCATGTTCGGCGAGGAGGGCGACAACGCGCTGCTCGGCGTCACGACGCTGGAGAACCTGGGCCTGATCTTCGACCCCATCCGCCAGAAGATCCTGCCACTGCCCATGATGCTCGCCGAGGCGAAGAAGCTCTTCGCCGACTGAGGGGCGGCTACCTCTTGCGCTCGGCGAAGGCGATCTTCTCGCCCTTGGGGCCGACGATCTGGAGACAGCCGGCCCAGTCGCCGCCGCCCTGGAGCACCTTCATCAGCACTTGGTTCGCGCCCGCCTTGAGCGTGGCCTTGATCTTGTCCTCGCCCGGCTTGCAGGCGCGATTGACCTTCTTCCCGCCGACGCTCTTGCCGTTGAGCAGCAGGACGAAGCCGTCGTCGCTGCCCAGGCGCAACTCGACGGGCGTGTCCTTCTCGACGGTGACCTCGGCGAACATGTAGGCGCCGACGTTGCTGCCTCGCTTGAGCTCCACGTTGAGGTCCACGATCCCGTCGTAGTCGGCCTCGACCTTCTTCCAGGCGAGCTTCTTGCCCTCGGCCTCGAAGCCTGCGGCGAGATCGACCCCCTTCTCGGGCGGATAGGCCTTCTCGTACATCGCGTGGCCGGGATTCGGCAGCGGGCCGGCGAGCCACCAGTGGGCGATGAAGCCCGGTGGGACCTGGACGGGCAGGTCGGTGATGCCCAGGGCCTTGAGCTGGTCGCGAATGGCCTTGCGGGTTTCGCGGCTCATCGCGCAGGGGAGGGCCTTCTTGAGCGTGTCGATCTTCTGTGCCTTCGGCATGTCCTCGGCCACGGCGACGGTGGCCTGTATGGCGTCGGCCGCGGCGGCGGCGACCTGCTGGTTGCGCGCCAGGAGCGCGGCGAGCTTGGGCAGGGCCTCGGGCTGGGTCACCCACGAGAGGGTGCCGAGCGCCTCGAGGAGCTGGTCGTCGGTCGCATCGTCGGCGTCGAGGGTCTTCATGGCCGCAGCGGCGAGTGCGCTGGTGTCGAGCTCCTTGCTGGGGGTGGTATCGGCGTCGATGTCGCCGACGGCCCACTGCATGGCGAGCTTGACGTGCTGCTGGAAGAGCTGGTTCTCGAAGACGCCGGCGTGGTGGCCGTGGGCGTTGTAGTAGACGCGGCCTTTGCCCCAGGGGCGGATCCAGCAGATCGCGTAGTCGCGGTCCTTGCGCTTGCCGCGGGCGATGGGCACGCTCGAGTTGTCGATGCTCATCAGGATGCGGACCGCCGAGCGCGTGTAGTTGCGGAACTGGTAGATCTCGTCCTTGATGACGAAAGGCTTGCCGCCGAAGGGCTTCATCAGCGGGTGCTCGGGGTCCTCGATCTTGCTGCGGACCTCCTGGTTCCACGGGTGTCCCGAGAAGTAGCCGTTGATCATCTCGCCGTACTCGGGCCAGTTGGAGTTGCAGTCGGTGGCGGCGTGGAAGCCCATGAAGCCCGCGCCGTCCTTGATGCGCTGCATCAGCGCCTTGCGCTGCTCCTCCTTCTCGGGGTTGAGGCGGCCCGTGCAGTTGTTGTAGACGATCAGGTCCCACTGGCCGACCTTGTCGGCGTCGAATACGGCGGGATCCTCGCTGATGACGGCCTTGTGGCCGAGCCCCTCGGCGATCTGCTTCAGAATCGGGCTGCCCTTGTCGATGGAGTCCTTGTGGCGGAAGCCCATCGTCTTGCCGTAGATGAGCACCGTCTTCTGCCCCGCCTGCGCGTCTGCCGCCAGGAGCACGGCGGCGAGGCCCACCACCAGGACGCTCACGACCCGCTGTTTCGACGTCACGGCCCGACTCCTTACTCCGTAAGGGTTCTGTGCGGTTCCCGGCCCAATGGGCCGATCTTACTCAGAGTCGCCTGCTCGTGCAATGCAGGATGGGAGGAGGCGAGGCCGTCAGCGGGTGGCGGGCGTGGTGCGTCGGGGCCGGGCGCGGCGGACGGGCGTCGTGTCGCGGGTCCCGCGGCGGGCAGCGGCCAGCTCGTCGAACAGGTCGCAGGCCGCCTTGTGCAGGCCGGCCTTGACCTGCACGGCGTCGCCGAGCTCCAGGTGCTGGTCCGTGGCGGCCTGGTAGACGGGCCAGGCCGGGGCGCCCTCGCCGTTCGGGTCGCCGGTCTTCGCGAAGCGGCTCCAGCAGGCGATCATGGTCCTCGACAGCTCCCAGTCCCTCGGCGTGGGGCCGAGCGCCGGCTTCAGCGTGCCGAACACGTAGCCGATCTCGAGGCCGTGGAACGCGCCGTAGGGCTTGGCCAGGCCGCTCTGCGGCGCGCGCGTGAAGTGGTAGAGGTAGCCCGGCGACTCGGCCTTCTCCATCGCTCGCGCGAGGAACCGGGCGTTGACGACGAACGAGCTGACGCCGACGAGCCGGCTCACGGCCTGCCGCGCATCCTCGTCGCCGGCCACGGGGAACAGGCGGAGCACGTCGCCAGCCCTGTCGCCGAACAGCATGCGGACGGTGAGGCGGTAGCCCGCCGCGCGCTTGATGGGGAGCTGGCGGGTGAAGACGGAGCCCTCGTCGGCGTTCGAGCCCGTCATGAAGGGCACGTCGTGCTGCCTGCCTGCGGCCCAGAGGTCGGCGGGGTCGTCGGGCAGCGCCCAGCCGTCGATGACGGGGCCGAACCTGATGCCCCGGCCGAAGAGGCCCTGGACGGGCTTTGAGGCCTCGAGCAGCTTCTCGGCGGGCACGGCCCGCAGCGCCGCCAGCGGGTTCTCCGCCTTGTCGCACTCGAGCGTCGCGGCGAGGCGCTCGCCGACCTTCTCCATCGGCTCCTGGCCGTACCACGTCTTCCGCAGGTGGCGGTTGCGGCCGTGGGCGCCGCCGCTCTGCGCGATGGCGCGGTGGAACAGGCCCTCGGCCAGCGGCGAGACCATCAGGCGGCACACGCTCACCGCACCCGCCGACTCGCCGAAGATCGCCACGCAGCCCGGGTCGCCGCCGAACGCCGCGATGTTGCGCCGCGCCCACCGCAATGCCGCCACCTGGTCGAGCAGCCCGTAGTTGCCCGAGACGCCGCGGTCGCTCTCCTTCGACAGCAGCGGGTGGGCGAGGTAGCCGAACGGGCCGAGGCGGTAGTTGATCGTCACGACCACGACGCCCTGGCGCGCGAGGCGCGTCCCCTCGTAGAACGAGGCGGCGCCCGAGCCCGTCGTGTGGCCGCCGCCGTGGATCCAGACCATGACCGGCAGCTTCGCGTCGGGCGACTTCGCAGGCGTCCAGACGTTGAGGTAGAGGCAATCCTCGCTCGTCGGGCCGAGCTCCTTGCCGAGCAGCGGCTTCGGCTGCGGGCACCACGGGCCGAACTCGGTGCACCGCCGCACCCCCTCCCACGGCTCCACCGGCTGCGGCGGCCGCCAGCGCAGCTTGCCGACCGGCGCCGCAGCGAAGGGGATGCCCTTGTAGACGCGCACGTCGCCGCTCGCGACGCCCGAGACCCTCCCCGAGTCGATGCGGACCGGGTCCGCGGCCAGCTCGGGGGCCAGCAGCACGGCGACCAGCAATCCAGCGATGCAGCACCTTGCCATGGCGAGCCACGCTCCTTGCGCCCAAAGCCCGTCTCATTATACACCGCGGCCCGCGACCGGGGTTTCGCTCCGGCGAGCGGCGGTCGCGGAATGGCGTTGAACTCATGGGCCGGCGCGTGTACAGTGCGGAGTATCAGGGAGCAAGTGGGCCATGATGCAGCCACAGAGAGGACAGCGATGCCGCGCGAATGGACGCCAGGCGACGTGCTCGCGGTGACGAGTGGGTACCAGGAAGCCTGCGTCCTGATGGCGGGGGCGGAGCTCGACGTGTTCGGCGCCCTGGCCGAGCGGCCGATGACGGCGGCGGCACTGGCGACCCGGCTGGGCGCCGACCTCAGAGGCACGACCGTGCTCCTCGATGCCCTGGCGGCTATGGAGCTCCTCGAGAAGCACGACGACGTCTACCGCGTGCCGCCGACGGTCGCCGACGTGCTCACGGCATCGGGCTCGCAGAGCGTGGTGGGCATGGTGCGTCATCGGGCCAACTGCCTGCGCCGATGGGCGCGGCTCGCCGAGGTCGTGAAGCGCGGCGGGCCTGCCGAGAGCACGCCGAGCGTCCGCGGCGCCGAGGGCGACCGCGAGTCGTTCATCGAGGCGATGAACGACATCAACCGCGCCGCGGCGGCGCCGCTGGTGGCCGAGCTCGGGGCGCTGAGCTTCCGCCACCTGCTCGACGTCGGCGGCGGCTCGGGCACCTGGACCATCGCGTTCCTCCGCGCGGTGCCCGACGCCACCGCCACCCTCTTCGACCTGCCCCAGGTCGTCCCGCTCGCCGCCCGCCGCCTTGCCGACGAGGGCCTCGCCGACCGCGTGACCCTCGTCGTCGGCGACTACAACGCCGACCCGCTGCCCGGCGGCGCCGACTTCGCCTGGGTGAGCGCGATCTTCCACCAGAACTCGCGCGAGCAGAACCGCGCGCTCGCGGCCAACGTCTTCCGCGCCCTCGAGCCCGGCGGCTGCATCGCCGTCCGCGACATCGTGATGGAGTCCTCGCGGACGGCTCCGCGCGACGGGGCGCTCTTCGCCGTCAACATGCTCGTGGCCACCCCAGGCGGCACGTGGACTCTTGACGAGATCCGCAGCGACCTGCTCGACGCCGGCTTCGCCGACGTGAGGGTCCAGCGGCGCGAGCGCGCCATGAACTCGACCGTGGTCGCGACGAAGCCCTCGCGGAGAGGACCCCGTGGCTGAGGCAGGCCATTGGCGACGCTGGCTCGTGACGCTCGTGGCCGGCTGCGGCGTGGCAGGCGCCGCGCAGGCGCCCGACGAGCCGGACCTGCGGCCCGGCGTCGAGACCCGCGTCGAGGCGCCGCGCTCGGGCGGCCACTTCATCGTCTACGTCCCCACCGACTACGCCCCGACACGCCGCTGGCCCGTCATCTTCTGCTACCACGGCCAGAACGGGCAGCCGACGGCCCAGCCCTTCAAGCGGGTGCTCGGCGGCAAGGGCTTCGTCATCGTGGGGATGGCCTACCTCAAGCGCGGGGTGCAGCGGATGACCATCGCGCAGATGAAGGAGTATATGGGGCAGGAGGCGGCGAGCTTCGAGCGCGCGGCCGCGTGGGTCGAGCAGCGGCTGAAGGTCGACAAGGCGATGTACTTCTGCGGCGGCTTCAGCAAGGGGGGCTGGACGACGAGCGGCCTGGCCGAGGCCACCCCGCGCACCTGGTGCGGCGTCGCCATCCTGGGCGCCGCGCGCCAGTACTTCGAGACCCCGATGGACAAGCCGAGCGCCCTGCGCGGGAAGCCCATCTACATCGGCTGCGGCACCAAGGACCCCAACTTCCCACACGCCGAGAAGTCCGCCCGCTTCTACCGCCAGCACGGCGCCAACGTCACCTTCGAGCCCTACGACGGGCTCGGCCACGCGATGGGGTGGGACACGAAGGCCCTGCCGAACTGGCTCTACGCCAACGGCCCGCAGCGCGATCTGAAGGGCCGGCTCGCGACCGCGCGCAAGGCGGAGGCGGCGGGCCGGCTCGGCCGCGCCTACGCCCTCTACGCCGAGCTCTCGCAGGTCTCGGCCGAGAGCGAGCTGTGCCGGTCGGCGGGCGAGGTGGCGCGCAAGCTGGCGGGGCAGGCCGAGACACTCCTCGCCGCCGCCGAGACGGCCGTTGCCGAGAAGCGCTACGCCGACGCCTCGCGGCCCCTCGCCCGGCTCACCAGCCGCTTCGAGGGCTCGCCCTTCGCCGAGCGGGCCGACGCCCTCATCCGCAAGCTCCAGAGCGACCCCGCCATCCAGGCGGCCGTGCGCCAGGGCCGCCTCGACGCCGAGGCCGACGCCCTCGAGGCCCGCGCCCGCGCCGCCGACACGGCTCGCGACTACGCCACGGCACTGCGGCTCTACGGGCAGTATGTCGCCAAGTATGCCAACGCGACCCGCTTCGACGGCGTCAAGGCGCGCCTCGACGCGCTGGAGGCCGACGAGAGCATCCAGGCGAAGGTCCTCTCCGAGAGGGCCGCCCGCGAGTGCCGCCTGTGGCTCAACCTCGCCGACAACTACGCCCGCGCCGGCAAGCCCGCCAAGGCCCGCGACTACCTCGACAGGATCCTGGCGAACTACGATGGCACCGACTGGGCCGCGAAGGCCCGCGAGCGCCTCGCCGCACTCGAGCCCTAGCCCGCATTTCTCACCAGCTTTCGCCGCCAGCGGCCGCCTTTGGCCCCAGGCCGCGTCCTCCGTGCGGCCCGTCCTCGACGTAGCCACTTGGCTACGCCTCCGGAAGGCCGCGCGTGCGTCCTTGCCTGAGACGAAACTCGACTCGCTGGTCACGACACCGTGAGCGGTCCGTTCTCTCTAGCGCTCACCCCTTGTCGTTGCCTGGCATGTCGTTGTGGCGTCCACGACAAAACCTGGTGAGAAATGCGGGCCTAGCAGTCGGCCTCCCCCCGCCGCCAGTCTGCTGCGATGTAGCGCGCCACGCTGTCCTCGTCGTTGGTCCCGACGATCTTCGTTGCGTGAGCCTTCAGCTCGTCGGCGGCGTTGGCCACGGCGATGGCCGTGGCGGCCACCTCGAACATGGGGATGTCGTTCCAGTGGTCGCCGAAGACGACGAGGTCGTGCGCGCCGTAGCCGAGCATCTCGGTGAGCGCCGCGATGGCCTGGTCCTTCGTCGCGCGCGGGTCGTGCAGCGTGAGCCAGAACCAGCCTGGCGAGTAGCCGTTCTCGAAGAAGTTCATCGCCACGGCGTCGCCATGGACCGCGGCGACGTGCTCGACCATCCGCGTCAGGGCGTCGCGGCGGCCGATGAGGGTGAGCGCGACGACCTGCTCGCGGAGGCAGCGGCGCAGGTCGTCGATGCGCCGCAGGCGCCGGTCGCCCGCCGCCTCGCGATTCTCGACGTACCACGCCATGCCTTCGTGGCAGACCTCGGCGTAGTAGAGGCGGTCCTCGTCGCCATCCACGGTCGAGACGAAGGGGACGTGGCCGCGCTCGCGGATCAGGCCGTAGAGCTCTCGCAGCAGGCCGGGCTCGACGGCGCGGACGACGCGGTGGTGGCCCGTGCCGAGGTCGGAGATCATCGCGCCGTTGAGCTCGATGACGGGCAGGCGCAGAGGCAGGCCCGCCAGCAGCGTCTGCATCGACACGACGCTGCGCGCGCTCGCGACGGTGAACTCGAGGCCCTCGTCGAGCAGCTCGGCCAGCAGCCTCGCGCTGAGCTCCGAGAGGGTGGCGTCGCTCCGCAGCAGCGTGCCGTCGAGGTCGGAGACGTAGAGGCGTGGCATCATGGCCTGGTGGATCCTGGCCTGGACGGGGGACGTGTGAGCGGCGCGACGAGGGCCGGCCGCGGTCAGCCGTCGAGCGCCTCGAGCTCGGGCGGGGTGTAGTGGCTGCCGAACTCCTGGAGCGACTTGACGTCGATGCCCTTCTTCTTGAGGGCGTCGATGCCGTTGACGAAGGCGGCTGCGGCGCTCAGGGTGCTGATGAGCGGGATGCTGTTGGCGATGGCGGCCGTGCGGATGCGGATCTCGTCCTGGCGCGGGTGCTTGCCGCTGACGGTGTTGATGATCAGGACGATCTCCTTGTTCTTGATCAGGTCGAGGACGTGAGGCCGTCCGACGGAGATGCGCTGTAGGGTGCGCACCTGGACGCCGTTGCGCCGGAGTGCGGCGGCGGTGCCCTCGGTGGCCACGAGGTCGAAGCCCATGTCCTCGAGCCTCTTGGCGATGAAGATGACCTCGCGCTTGTCGGCGTTGCGGACCGAGACGAACACCGTGCCGTCCATCGGCAGGGTGTGCCCCGCGCCCTGCTGGCTCTTGGCGTAGGCGAGGCCGAAGGACTGGTCCACGCCCATGACCTCGCCGGTGGACTTCATCTCGGGGCCGAGCACGGCATCGACGCCCGGGAAGCGGACGAAGGGGAAGACGGCCTGCTTGACCGCGACGTGGTCGACGCGGACCTCGTCGGTGAACCGGAGCTCCTCGAGGCTGTAGCCCATCATCACCTTGGTGGCGATGTTGGCGAGCGGGACGCCGATGGTCTTGCTGACGAAGGGGACCGTGCGGCTGGCCCTGGGGTTGACCTCGAGGACGTAGATCACGTCGTCCTTGATGGCGTACTGCACGTTCATGAGGCCGACGACGCCGATTTCCATGGCCAGGGCCTTGGTCTGGCGGCCCAGCTCGGCCACCTGCTCGCGGGTGAGGGTGGTGGGGGGCAGGGCACAGGCGGAGTCGCCGCTGTGCACGCCCGCCTCCTCGATGTGCTCCATGATGCCGCCGATCACGCACAACCGCCCGTCGGCCACGGCGTCCACGTCGATCTCGATGGCGTGCTCGAGGAACTTGTCTACCAGGATCGGGTGCTCCTCGGCGGCGAGCGACGCCATCTTGGCCTCGGCCATGAACTGCGCGAGCTGCTCCGCGTCGAAGACCACTTGCATCGCCCGCCCGCCAAGGACATAGGAGGGCCGGACGACGACGGGGTAGCCAATCTCGGCAGCGATCGCCTTGGCCTCCTCGAAGGAGGTGGCCGTGCCGTTGGAGGCCTGGACGAGGCCGAGCTTGGCCAGGAGGGCGGCGAAGCGCTTGCGGTCCTCGGCGCGGTCGATGGCGTCGGGGCTGGTGCCGAGGATCCGGACGCCGGCGCGCTCGAGGGGCACGGCGAGGTTGAGCGGCGTCTGGCCGCCGAGCTGCACGATGACGCCCTCGGGCTGCTCCTCGGCGACGATGGCCAGCACGTCCTCGCGGGTCAAGGGCTCGAAGTAGAGCTTGTCCGAGGTGTCGTAGTCGGTCGAGACGGTCTCGGGGTTCGAGTTGATGATGATCGCCTCGTAGCCGAGCTCCTTGACGGCGTAGCTGGCGTGGCAGCAGCAGTAGTCGAACTCGATGCCCTGGCCGATGCGGTTGGGGCCGCCGCCGAGGATGAGGATCTTCTTGCCGCCCGTCACGCGATTCTCGTTGACGGGCTCGTAGGTCGAGTAGTAGTAGGGGCGCGCGGGGTCGAACTCGCCGGCGCAGGTGTCCACCAGCTTGTAGGCCGGGCGGATGCCGCGTGCGGTGCGGGCCTGGTGGGCAGCGACCTCGCCGGTGCCCGTGAGATGGCCGATCTGGACGTCGCTGAACCCCGCGCCCTTGGCCTCCCACCACAGCGCGTCGGGCATCCCCGCCAAGCCGTCCGCGCCCTGGTGCTGGGCGACGCGGCCCGCGATCTCGATGATCTCGCGAATGTTGTCGATGAACCACCGATCGATCTTCGTCAGCTCGGCCACCTGCTCGACCGTCATGCCCCGCTCGAGGGCGAGCTTGATGTAGAAGTGACGCATGTCGTTGGGCACGACGAGCTTGTGGGTGAGCTCGGCCTCGCCACGCGGCTCGCGCACGCGATCGTCGTGGCCGTCGAAGCCGAGGCCGAAGCGGCCGATCTCCAGGCTGCGGATCCCCTTCTGGAGCGCTTCCCTGAAGTTGCGCCCGATCGCCATCGCCTCGCCGACCGACTTCATGGACGTGTTGATCGTGGGGTCGGCCTGGGGGAACTTCTTGAAGGTGAAGCGGGCGATCTTGAAGACGCAGTAGTCGATGGTGGGCTCGAAGAGGGTGTAGGTGCGCCCGGTGACGTCGTTGAGGATCTCATCGAGGGTCAGGCCGATGGCGAGCTTGGTGGCGACGCGGGCGATGGGGAAGCCTGTGGCCTTGCTGGCCAGGGCGCTGCTGCGCGAGAGGCGAGGGTTGACCTCGATGACCACGATGTCGCCAGTCGCGGGGTCGCCGCCGAACTGGATGTTCACCCCGCCGCCGGTGACGTCGATCTTGCGGATGATGCGGCGGCACATGTCGGTGTACTGGGTGTACTCGGGCGCCGTGAGGGTCTGCGAGGGGGCGACGACCATCGAGTCGCCGGTGTGCACGCCCATGGGATCGACGTTCTCCATGGACGTGATCATGATGACGTTGTCCGCGCAGTCGCGCATGACCTCGAACTCGATCTCCTTCCAGCCCAGGACGCTCTGCTCGACGAGCACCTGGCCGACGGGGCTGGCGGTGATGCCCTTGACGAGGTACTCCTCGAGCTCCTCGACGTTGTAGGCGGTCGAGCCGCCGAAGCCGCCGAGGGTGAAGGCGGGCCGCAGGATGATGGGGAAGCCGATGCGCTGGGCGATGGCCATCCCCTCCTCGACGCTGGTGGTGACGGCGCTCTCGGGGATCTTCAGGCCGATCTCGAGCATCGCCTGGCGGAACTCCTCGCGGTCCTCGGCCCGGCTGATCGCCTCGGGGCTCGCACCGAGCACCTCGACGCCGTAGCGGTCGTAGACGCCGGCCCGCGCGAGGAACACGGCGACGTTCAGGCCCGTCTGGCCCCCCAGGGTGGGGAGGACGGCGTCGGGCCGCTCCTTGGCGATGATCTTCTCGACGACCTCGGCCGTGATCGGCTCGATGTAGGTGTGGTCGGCCATGCGCGGGTCGGTCATGATCGTGGCTGGGTTCGAGTTGATCAGCACGATCTCGTAGCCCTCTTCCCGCAGCGCCTTGCACGCCTGCGAGCCCGAGTAGTCGAACTCGCAGGCCTGGCCGATGATGATCGGCCCGGAGCCGATCATCAGGATTCGCTTGATGTCCGTTCGCTTTGGCACGGTGCTGTACCCTCACACTGTCAGGCGCGGCCCTGGCCCTCGACGAATGCCACGAGCAGCCCGTGCGGGCGGCCCATCTCGTCGGGGATGGGGTGGAACTGGACGGACAGCGCCGCGGCCTCCTGGCTGCGGATCCCCTCCACGCTGCCGTCGTTGAGATTCACGTGCGTGACCTCCACGCCCTCGGGCAGGCTGTCGCCGTCGACGACGAAGCTGTGGTGCTGGGCCGTGATCTCGCACTGCCCGGTGGCGGGCTGGCGGACCGGGTGGTTGACGCCGTGGTGGCCGGCTCCCAGCCGCTCGACGCCGCAGCCGAGCGCGAGCGCGAGCACCTGGTGGCCGAGGCCGATCCCGAGCACCGGCACGTTGCCCACGAGGCCCTTCACCGTGGCGGCGGCGTAGGCGGGCACCCGCGGGTCGCCGGGGCCGCCGGCGACGACGACGCCGTCGGGGCTCCTGGCGAGGATCGCGTCTGCCCCGGCGTCGGCGGGCACGATCTCCAGCGCGGCGCCGGCCGCGGCGAGGTGGGCGACGAGGCTCCTCGTGACGCCGAGGTCGAGCACGACCAGGCGCGCCTTCTCCTGCCCCGTCGGCGCGGGCGCCTCGGCGGGGAGGAGGCCCGCCAGCAGGTCCCGCTCGAAGGGGGAGGGGACGGCGCGGAGCTTCTCGAGCAGGTCCGCCGGGTCGAGGCCGTCGCCCGAGGCGATGATGCCGCGCTGCTCGCCGCGCTCGCGAAGGTGCACGGTCAGTGCCCTGGTGTCGATGCCCTGGATCCCGACGACGCCCTGCTCGGCGAGCAGGGGCTCGAGCGGGCCGGTGGCTCGGAAGTTGCTGTACGTGCGGCTGTAGTCCTTGACGACGACGCCGCTGACCTGCGCGGCCGGCGACTCGCTGTCCTCGTCGTTCACCCCGTAGCTGCCGATGATGGGGTAGGTGAGCACCGCGAGGGTGCCGCGGTAGGAGGGCGAGGTGAGCACTTCCTGGTAGCCGACGACGCCCGTGTAGAAGACCGTCTCGCCGATGGCCTCGCCCACGGCGCCGAAGGGCAGGCCCTCGAACGTCGTTCCGTCCTCGAGCAGCAGCACTGCGCGTCGCGATGTCATGGGGTCTCACTCCCTGCCTTGCGAGGGCCCTGGCATTCGGCATGTGGCGCCGGGCATCTCCCGCGCGGCTCGGCCGCGCCGGGAGGCTAGATGTACTCGATCGTGCTCGGCGGCTTGCCCGTCAGGTCGAGGAGCACCTTGGTGACCGTCGGGCACGCCGCGAGGATCCTGTCGCGGACCCGCTCGAGCACGGGCCACGACAGCTTGGTCGCCGTGGCGGTCAGGGCGTCCTTCGACTGCACGCAGCGCACGACGACGATGTCGCCGTAGGCCCGCCGGCCGCCTTTCCTCAGCCCGGTGGCCTTGTCCGCGAGCAGCACTCCGAACGCCTGGAACGGCTTGTACTTCACCGTTTCTTCCTCGGCGATCTTGCAGGCCCTGCGGACGATCTCGACCCGCTTCGGCGTGACCTCGCCCACGCAGCGGGTCGCGAGGCCAGGGCCGGGGAAGGGCATGCGCTCGCTGAAGGCCTTCGGCAGCCCGAGGGCGCGCGCGAGCCGCCGCACGCCGGGCTTGAAGAGGGTCTTGACGGGCTCGATGGCCTGGAAGCCATAGCCGCTCTTAGGGTCGATGCCGATCTGCTCGAGCACGTTGTGCTGGGTCTTCACGCCCTTCTTCGTCTCGATCACGTCCGGGGCGATGGTGCCCTGGAGCAGGTAGTGCGCGCCCGAGGCCTTCACCGCCTCGCCGAGCACCTCGTAGAAGGTGTGGCGGAACGCCTTGCGCTTCTCCTCGGGGTCGGTGAGACCCGCGAGGGCGGCGAAGAAGCGCTTCTTCGCATTGACGACCTTGACCCGGATGCCCATCTTCGCGAAAGCGTCCTTCACCTCGCGGGGCTCGTCCTGGCGCATCAGGCCGTCGTCGATGAAGAGGACCTTCAGCCTGTTGCCGATGGCCCTGTGGCCGAGCACGGTCACCACGCAACTGTCCACGCCGCCCGACAGCGCGCTGATGGCCTTCCCGTCGCCCACGGCCGCCTGGATCTCCGCGATGGCCTCGCGCACGAACGTCCTGACATTCACGCCTCGCCTCCTGCGTTGTGGTCGGGTGGTGCTCGCCATCGGCACCAGTCGCCGCATACCATAGCCGCGCCGTGGGCGAAATGCAAGTTCTTTCGGCGGGCGCTACCGACGCCGCAGGGCGCGTCCCGGCGGCGGTTGACAGGAAGTGCCTTCCGTGGCAGGATCGCCGTTGCGACCCCCCGACCCGACGGGCCCATGCCACTGCCTGTCACGCGAAGGAGCCCCGATGCCTGAGCAGATCCCCCTGATCGACCCGGCCTCGACGCCTGCCTGGCAGCGCCTCGAGGAGCTGGCCGCCGAGCCCTTCGACCTGACGCCGCGCGGCGCGCTGTCGCCCCGCCGCATCCGCTCCATGGCCTCCACGGTCCGCATCGGCGACGACCCGCTCCGCCTGCTCTACGCCACCGAGCGGGTCACGGCGAAGGTGGTCAGCGCGCTCGGCCAGCTCGCCAGGCAGACCGAGGCCGTCCGCCAGTTCGCCCTCATGATGCGCGGCGCGCGGATGAACTGCACGGCGGGCAAGGGCAACGAGCTCCGCCAGGTGCTCCACACCGCCAGCCGCAACGCGTTCGACGACCTGGCGTGCCGCCACGACGCCCGCCAGGCCGATGCCGCGCGCAAGGCCCGCGAGCAGCTCGACCGCCTCCGCGACTTCATCACGGGCCTCGATCGCCGCACCCTCACGAACGCCGAGGGGCAGGTGTTCACCGACATGGTTCAGGTCGGCATCGGCGGCTCCGACCTCGGCCCCCGCGCGCTCTACATCGCCCTCCAGGGCTTCCGCACGTGCGGCCGCCGGGTCCACTTCATCTCCAACGTCGATCCCGACGACGCCGCACAGGTGCTCGAGGGGCTCGATCTGGCCACGACGCTCGTCTGCGTCGTCTCGAAGAGCGGCACCACCCTCGAGACGCTGACCAACGAGCAGCTCGTCGCCGATCGCTTCGTCCGCGCCGGGCTCGATCCCAGGCGCCACTTCGTCTCGGTCACGGGCGAAGGCAGCCCCATGGACAACCCGGACCGCTACCTGCGCAGCTTCCACATGTACGACTACATTGGCGGCCGCTTCAGCGCCACCTCGATGGTCGGCGGCGTCGCGCTCGCCTTCGGCCTCGGCTACGACGCCTTCCTCGAGATCCTCCGCGGCGCGCGCGAGATGGACCTCAATGCACTCGAGCGCAGCCCCCGCCGCAACCTCGCCCTGCTCGCCGCCCTGCTCGGCATCTGGAACCGCAACTTCCTCGGCTACCCCACCCTCGCCATCCTGCCCTACAGCCAGATGCTCTCGCGCTTCGTCGCCCACCTCCAGCAGCTCGACATGGAGAGCAACGGCAAGCGCGTCGACCGCAGCGGCCAGCCCGTCGCCTACGCCACCGGCCCCATCGTGTGGGGCGAGCCGGGCACCAACGGCCAGCACGCCTTCTACCAGCTCATCCACCAGAGCGAGACCGTCATCCCCTGCGAGTTCATCGCCTTCCGACGCAGCCAGCTCGCCCAGGACATCCCCGTCGAGGGCTCGACCTCGCAGCAGAAGCTCCTGGCCAACCTCCTCGCACAGGCCGAGGCCCTCGCCACCGGCAAGCACGACCCCAACCCCAACAAGCAGTTCCCCGGCAACCGGCCCAGCTCCGTCCTCGCCCCCGACGGCAGCGCGCCCCTCACCAACCACCACATGCTCTCCAACACCGCGCGCGCCGCCCGCTACGCGCACCTAGGCTACGA
>CBFDBL010000023.1:0-22686 GCA_965603035.1 uncultured bacterium | reverse complement strand
AGATCCACCGACTGCCCGCCGCCTGCGAGGAGTTCCTCTATCCCGCCATGGAGGACTTCCGCATCGACTTCGTCGTCGACAAAGGCCCCTTCGCCAAGACCGTGCCCGTCACCCTCCACCCCTTCACCCTCGTCGGCGCCACCACCCGCGCGGGCCTCATCTCGAAGCCCATGCGCGAGCGCTTCGGCATCACCTACCACGTCTACTTCTACCCCGACGACGACATCCAGGAGATCCTGCGCCGCTCCGCCCGCCTGCTCGCCCTCGAGATCGCCGAGGACGCGCTGGCCGAGATCGCCAAGCGCTCGCGCGGCACCCCGCGCGTCGCCAACCGCCTGCTGCGGCGGGTGCGCGACTACGCCGCCGTCAAGGCCGACGGCACCGACACCCACGCCGTCGCCGCCGACGCCCTCAAGCTCGAAGGCGTGGACCCCATGGGCCTCGACGCCCACGACCGCAAGTACCTCCGCACCATCATCGACTTCTATCGCGGCGGCCCCGTCGGCCTCGAGGCCATCGCCGCCACCCTCAACGAGGACACCGACAACATCGAGGACCTCGTCGAGCCCTTCCTCCTCAAGATCGGCTTCCTCAAGCGCACGCGCAAGGGCCGCGAGGTCACCGACGCCGCCTACAGCCACCTCGAGCGCAAGCGCGCCGGGCAGCAGGAGCTCTTCTGATCCCCCTCGTCCCGATGCTCCAGCGTCGGGACGGGCGCAGCCACGCTCCAGCGTCGGGAACAGGAGTCAGGCACCCGACGCAACGGGCCGCACCCCGCTCGCGCCGCCGGAGCGGCGACAATCCGCGCCCCGACGCTGGAGCATCGGGACGAGGGTGTGGCTCCAGCGTCGGGGCGAGGGTGTGGGCAGAGATGGAGGACGACCGATGAAGGTCGGGCACATGCTGATGAACGACCCCCGCGACGCCGAGGGCGCCGTGGTCGACTGGCGCGACTTCCTCGCCCAGGCGAAGGGCTGGGGCCTCGAGGGCGTGGACATCTTCCCGTTCTACCTCGAGCGGGTCGGCGCCACGGTGGACGACGCCGTCGCCGTGATGCGCGGCCTTGGCCTCGAGATCGCCGTCTACTGCGTGCCGACCGACCTCGTGTCGGCCGACCCCGGGGTGCGGCGGGAGTCGCTCGACCGCGTAGCGGCGTTCGCCGACAAGGCGGTCGCGCTGGGCGTGGGCCACCTGTTCAGCCACGGCGGCCAGCACAGCAACAGCGGCGGCGAGGCCCTCGCCCGCTACGTCGAGGGCCTCCGCCAGGCCGCCGACGTCTGCGCCGACCGCGGCCTGCTCTTCAGCATCGAGAACGCAGGCAAGCTCTGCCACACCGTCGATGAGCTGGCCCGCTGCATCGAGGCCGTCGATCGCCCCAACATGCGGGTCACCCTCGACACGGGGAACTTCATCCTGGCCGGCGACGACCCCCACGAGGCCGTCCGCCGCCTCGGCACGAAGACCGCCCACCTCCACGTCAAGAACTTCGTGGACGACCCCGCCGGCGAGCGTTGGCCCTTCCGCTACTGCCCGCCCCGCGACGGGAAGGTGGACTATGCCTGGGTCGTCGAGCAGCTCGCCGCCGTCGGCCACGACGGCTACGTGAGCTTCGAGCCCGAGGGCTTCCCCCACGCCCAGGCCGAGGACGGCATCCGCTACCTCGCCGAGCTGGGCGACAAGGTCCGCTTCGCCCACGACGGCCCGGCGACCGCGTCTTCGTGACAGGACTCGCCCCTCCAACGACAGGCGCGAGTACGTCCGCGACGGCACCATCGAGGTCAAGGGGCGCGACGTCTTCCTCGGCCCGCCCGGAGGCTTCCGCGCCTGTGGGAGGGTTCGCTACGCGGTAGACCCCCTGGGCATTCGGAACCCTCCTGGAGGCGGCTGAGCCTCCGGGAGGCGGCGGCTACCCCTCGGGCGCAGACGGAGCCCTCGGCATCGTGGAGGCCGTCGCCGCTTCTCACCCCGCGACCTGTCCACCGCCACCGCTTCCCAGGGTATGGGCCGGGGTCACGGCTCGGCCCTGGGCCTCTCTCCCGTCCGCGTGTCCTGCCCCGCTCCGTGGGGCAGCGATGTGCGTGTTCACAGTTCTAGAACTATGAACACGCCGGCACCCGCCCCTCGCTCCTGCGCATCGCAGGCGAGTATAAGGCGCCGCCTCGTGAGGCACGGATGGTGTTCACAGTTCTAGAACTATGAACAACCCGGCACCTGCCCCTCGCTCCTGCGCATTGCAGGCGTGTGTGAGGCGCCGCCCTGTGGGGCCCGGCAGGCGTGTTCATAGTTCCAGAACTGTGAACAACCTTGCCGGCGGCTCGCGGAGGCCGCGCACGGCCGCAGCAACGGCACCTGGGGACGGGCACGGTGCCGTCCCCAAGCACTCCCGTTGATGGCCCTGGACTGCGGGTGGGCCGCTCCCTCCAGGGGCCCCGGCCCGACGGGAGAGGGAATGCGATAGGGGTGGCCGCGCGCCGATGCGGGGCGGCGTCAGCCGAGGCGGAAGGGCTTGCCGAGGGGCAAGGTGCGCTCGGCGGGCGCGTACCAGCCCTGGGGCGCGTGGTCGGAGGTGTGGAGGTAGCACTGGACGCGGACGGTGTCGCTGCCGTCGGTGAAGGTGAGGAAACGGCTCATGGGCATGTTGCGGTGTCCGTGGAACTTCGACAGGGTGCAGCAGTTGATGAAGCCGACGCCCCACTTGCGCTCGACGTGGCTGCGCCCGCCCTTGCGGTCGTCGGGGTGGGTGTGGGTGTGGCCTCCGAGCCAGAGGGCGATGGCGCCCGGGTGGACGGCGAGGTGGCGCTCGAAGGCCTGCGCGTCGGGCTTGCCGCCGACCCAGTAGAGGTAGGACGCGCCCCTGGGCGCGCCGTCGGCGAAGTAGCCGTGGTAGTCGCCCCGCCACCGGCCGCTTCCGTCCCTGCGGAAGCCCTCCCACTCGCCGGAGGCGACGGTGGTCTCCTTGAGCATGTGGTGGTGGCACGAGACGACGATGCGGTCGGCGTGCTGCGCGACCTGCTGCCGCCACCAGGCGAAGGTCTCGGCGGAGACGGCGCCGGCGGGGTAGCCGCCCCGCTTGCCGCGCCCCACGGGCGGGCCGCCGTCGTTGCGGTCGCCCATCATCAGGAACACGAGGTTGCCGACGCGGAAGGCGTAGCGCTCCCACGTGCCCTCGACGGGGTAGGGCCGCCGCCTGGGATCGACCCCCGAATGCTCGGTGTGCTCGCCGGTCGGGTCGAGCCACTTGCGGAACCAGCCCTGGAGCGGCTCGTCGGTCGCGTCGTGGTTGCCGACCAGGCAGTAGACCTGCTCGCGGCGATGCTTGCCGTGCTTGCGGAGCTCGGCGAGCTGGCGGACGACCTCGCGGCCCTCGGCGTCGTCGGGAGGGGCCTGGGTGCCGGAGAAGTCGCCGAGGTGGACCGCGATGTCCCACGGGAATGGCGGGCCGCCCTTGCCGCCGCCGCGCTCGCTGTGGCGGATGGCCGCGGCGAGGCTCTCGCGCTTGCCGCGCCGCAGGTCGGTGCCCACGTGGCAGCAGCCGCTGGCCCACAGGCGCAGCTCCCGGGCCTTGGCCATCACTTCTCCTTGCGGCCGCGAATGCCTGTGATCCCGGCGAGCACGGCCATGAAGATCGCGAGCTTGAGCGCCGTCAGCCACGTGATCTCCGCAGCCACCAGCCCCTGCTTCACCGCCCCGGGGAACAGGTCGGGCACCGTCCACGCCCACAGCACCTTCACCAGGAACAGCGAGACCACGAACACCACGGCCAGCACCACAAGCACCCCAGGCGCGACCGCGAACCACCAGGCGCTCTTCATCGCCTAAGCCCTCCAGCGAGGTGACGGGACCCGAGCCAGACCGGCCCTGGAACGAACGGGCAGCCGACGGATGCAAGGGAAGCAGCCCGCGGGGAGCTGACGAGCCCACCCCTCAGCCCCCGCCCTTCCACCCGTCCCTCCGCCCTCACACTCCCAGCGCCAGCCACAGGGCGATCTTCCAGACCCACAGGCCGACGAGGAAGCCGAGGAACCCGCGCGCCGCCGAGCGGCGGCTCAGGAAGCGGTCGACCGCGCTCAGGCCGATGTCGCGGCCCGTGGCCGCACACAGCCCCAGCCACAGCGCCAGCACGGGGCCGCCCACCACCACGACGATGCCCATGGGGCTCATCACCAGCGAGGCCATCCACTGCCCGTGGGCGGCGTAGACGGCGGCGCGCGTGCCCCCACAGAAGGGGCAGGGCACCCCAGTCGAGGCCTTGAGCAGGCAGGGCCGGCCGAAGACCCACGCCAGGCGCGGGTGGGTCCAGAGGTACGGGAACACGGCCCGGGCGATGGCGAGCAGGGCGCCCGCCGTCAGCGCGCCGAGCAGGCACAGGACCCGCGTCGTCCCGCTCAGCCGCCTCATCGTCCTACTCGCCCTGCGGCGCGTTCGGCAGGTAGTACTGGTTGTAGGCCACCACGACGGCGACCTGGTAATAGGCCAGCGTGGCGAGCATGCCGACGCAGCAGACAACAATGCCGGCGCCGCCGATCAGCCCGAGCACGAACGACAGCAGCACCATCGGCCACAGGTTGGCCTTGAAGAAGGCGAAGCTGCGCTTGAGCGCCTCGACCGGCTCGGTGGCCGACAGCGCGGCGATGGGCATCATGAAGAACAGCGCGGCCCCCACCGCGACCTGGGCGACCGGCGCCAGCAGCGCTCCCAGGACAGGGATCATGCCCGCGACCAAAGCCACGCCCCACTGGATCACCGTGAAGAGGAGGCCGGCGATCAGCGCCTTCGTGAAGTCCTGGAAGCCGCCGAAGATCTCGCCGAACTGCGCCTCCTCGCCGTTGTAGCGCTTCTGGACGACCCGCAGGTAGCCGAAGGTCAGCGGGCCCATGAGGACCAGCGGGCCGACGATGGTGATCGCCGAGGCGCCGAGGATGAGCGCGATGACCGCGAAGCCGAGGATCAGGAGCACGGGGTCGGCCTTGACCAGCTCCCACGCCTTGCCGAGGTAGGTGCCGAGCTCCATCTTCGGGGCCGCGCCCGGCGGTGGCGGCGGTCCGGGCGCCTCCGGCGGCGGCATCGGCGGGGCCTGGCCCGCTCCCTCCTCGGGCTGCGGCGCCTCGGGCTGCTCGTCCTGAGGCCTCGGTTCCTCTTCCGCCATGACAGGCTCCTTCCCACTGTGGTGAAGAAGAACGGTGGACACGAACGAGGCGACGGGCCGCCGGCGCCTCCAATGCCGGCTGCAATGCTACCGGCGGCGCCGGTCCCTGTCAAGAGCCACTCGGCCCGAATCCGGGCGCCGGGCGTTTGACGACGGGGGCGCGCTCGCATACAATCGGACATGGCTGCTGGGGGAGCTCCGGCGAGCCGCCGGCGCTGAGAGGACTCGGGTCGACCCCAGGAACCTGACCCAGGGTAATGCCTGCGAAGGGAATGCAGCCGCGGCCCGGCACGGAGCCGGGCTGGAGCAGGCCCGAGCACGCGGTGCGGCTCGGGCTCTTGCATCGCGTACCTCGACCCGTCGAGAGAGGAGCCGACGCCGTGAAGCTGGATGAGATCCGGGTCACGCGCCTGATCGTGGAGACCTACGCCCGCAAGCTGTGCGAGGCGGCCGAGGTGGACGTGGCGGTGGCCGGCGGCGGGCCGGCGGGCCTGACGGCGGCATACTACCTGAGCCAGGCGGGCTACGCCGTGGCGCTCTTCGAGCGCAAGCTCAACCCCGGCGGCGGCATGCCGGGGGGCGGCATGATGTTCAACGAGATCGTCGTCCAGGACGCGGGCAAGGCGATCCTCGACGAGATGGGCGTCGCCAGCGTCGATGCCGGCGACGGCTACTGGACGGCCGACGCCGTCCACGCCATGGCCGCGCTCATCTACCAGGCCACCTCGGCCGGCACCCGCGTCTTCAACTGCGTGAGCGTCGAGGACGTCATGCTCCAGCGCGGCCGGGTGACGGGGCTCGTCCTCCAGTGGAGCCCGGTCGAGATGGCCGGCCTGCACGTGGACCCGCTGACGATCCGCGCGCGCGCCGTCGTCGAGGCCACGGGCCACCCCGCCGAGATCGCCCACGTGCTCGTCCGCAAGGCACAGGTCGAGCTCGACACGCCCAGCGGCGGGCTCGAGGGCGAGCGCCCCATGGACGCCGACCGCGGCGAGCGGGCCATCGTCGAGAACACCCGCACGATCTACCCCGGCGTCTACGCCGCCGGCATGGTCTGCAACGCCGTCTACGGCGCCCCGCGCATGGGCCCCATCTTCGGCGGCATGCTCCTCAGCGGCCAGAAGGTCGCCCAGCTCATCGCCGACGACCTCGGCGAGCCCAAGGGCTGGCCCGGCTAGGAACGGCGCCGTGGGTGGCACGCTCAAACTCGTTTGGGCGTGCCATGCGCCCACTGGACGCGAGCCGGGCTTCGCCCTGAAGGGCGAGACTCTGAACGGCACGCGGCGCGTTGGGAGTCACGCCATCAGGCGTGAGTCGGGCTGACCCAGGCCTTGACGCGGGGCCGGCAGGGCGATACAACCCCGAGGGAGACGCCAGGCCGGGAGCGGGGAGGCGTCGGAGGCGGGGTGATGACCGTCTGTCTCCAGATCTTTCTGGCCACGCTGGTGGCGACGCCGGTGCAGGTGCTGACGCGGTGGGACCATGACGCCACGGTGCGGCTGGAGGCGCGCCTGAAGGCGATGCGCGCGGCGGGCGAGCCCACCACCCTGGCCGAGGTGGCCCGGCTCTACCCCGACCCGCCCAAGGGCCAGAACGCCGCCCGCCTGCTCAACGCCGCCTTCGAGCAGATCGACAAGCTCCGCCAGGAGAATGCCGGCGAGGACCTGCCGATCGTCGGCCAGGCCGACCTGCCGCCCGCGGGCCAGAAGCTGCCGCCCGCGATGCTCAGGAACATCGAGGCCTACCTCGACCTCCACGCCGAGCCGCTCGCGCTGCTCCACCGGGGCGCGGCGCTCGAGCACTGCAAGTTCGACCTCGAGTTCGAGGACGGCGTCGGCATGCTCCTGCCCCACCTGTCGCACGTGCGCAACGGCGCCCGGCTGCTGGCCCTCGAGGTCATCGCGCGGACCGAGCACGGCAAGCCCGACGCGGCCGCCGACTCGCTCGTCGCCGCCATCCGACTCGGCCACGCACTCCGCCAGGCGCCCGTGCTCATCACCGCGCTCGTCCGCATCGCCTGCGACGGCATCGCCTTCGGGCAGGTCCAGCGTTGGGTCGCGCGCGCGACCCCGTCGCCCAAGGCGCTCGCCAAGGTCCAGGCCGCGCTCGCCGCCGAGGCCGACCCCAAGCTCCTCCGCAACGTGTTCCTCGCCGAGCGCTGCTTCGGCATGGACATGTACCGCAACTTCGTGCTCGACCCAAAGCCGGGCAACCAGGCGGAGCTGTTCGCCGGCATGGGCGGCCCGCCCGCGATGCTCATCCGCGCCGTGCCCAGGGCCTACTTCAAGATGGACATGGTCCACTACATCGACTTGATGAGCGCACACGTGACGGCCGCGCGGGCGCCCTACCCGGCGTCGCTGCGGGCCGGCGCGCGCCTGGGCGCCGAGCTGAGGAACAAGATCCCCAGGCACTACTACGTGTGCCGCATGGTCCTGCCCGCTATCGGGCGGATCTTCGCCGCCGGCCAACGGCACATGGCCCACTGCGACAGCGCCCGCCTCGGCCTCGCCGCGCTCCGCTACCGCGCGAAGCACGGGAAGCTGCCCGCCAAGCTCGACGCCCTCGCGCCCGACTACGTCGAGGCCCTGCCGCCCGACCCCTACACGGGCAAGCCGCTGCTCCTCCGCAAGGAGAAGACCGGCTTCGTCATCTACGCCGTCGGCGAGAACGGCACCGACGACGGCGGCGACATCGAGCGGGCAAACGGCAAGCAGCCCGACGTCGGCTTCCGCTACCATCGGCCAAAGGCGCAGTTCTGAGGGGGCACCATGGCCAAGAAGCGCAAGGAGAGGGGCAAGGTCCATCGCGCCATCGAGCGCGTGGTCCTGTGCAGCTTGGCCGTTGGTGTAGCGTTCGTCGTCGCGGCGGTCGTCGTGATGCATGCGATCGACTCGCGCTACGACGCGCGCGTGCAGGCCCTCCGCGACGCCGGCGACCCGGTCACACCGTCGGACCTCGACCACCTCTACGCTCTGCCCCCGGGCTCCGAGAATGCGGCGGGTCTCTATGAGGCCGCGTTCAAGAAGATGCGGCTGACGTTCCACACCGGCGCCGACAAGCCGCCCATCGAGCTGGTCGAGGAGGCAACCCGCAAGCCGGGGAGTCGGATTCCCGGGGACCTCCGGGCGGCGCTCCGCGACCATATGGCCAAGAACGCCGAAGCTCTACGGCTCCTGCACCGCGCGGCAGCGGTGGAGACGTGTCAGTTCGAGCTCGACTTCAGCGAGGGACTCCTGCACGACGATGACCATGTCGGCGGCATGCTCCGCGCCGCGCGTCTGCTCACCCTGGAGGCGGTGTGCCAACTCGACGACGGGCAGCTCACGGAGGCGGCCCATTCGCTCGCCGCGGCCCTTCGAGTGGGCCGAGCGCTCGGGCGTGAGCCCACGTTCGACGCTGGCATGTCGAACTTCCTGCCCACGTGGCATGTGGTGCTCCACGCCGAGCGCTGGATGGCCGCGGCGGACCCGCTTCCCGTCGATGCTTGCCGACGGCTCGAGGAAGCTCTACGCGCGGCCGCCGAGCCCGAGCGCCTGGAGCGCATGCTTACCGCCGTGCGATGCCTGACCATCCAGAACGCCCAGCGGTACCTCGAGGACGGCTTCCACCCCGTTGCGACGTACGTCAGGCTCAATCTGCTGCACTACCTCGACGAGATGGCCGGGGTGGTCGCGCTCGCCCGTCAGCCCTACCCGAGGTCGCTGATCGCCGGCTCTCATCTGGAGGAGCCGACGTTCCCGCGGTACTGCATCTGGGCGCAGCGCATGATGCCCCCTGACCTTGGTAGGGCCTTCCGCAGGGCACAGTGGCACATGGCCGGCGTGGACTGCGCGCGAATGGCTCTGGCCGCTCTGCGACACAAGGCCGCGCGCGGCCGCCTCCCCGATACGCTCGCCGCACTCATGCCCGCCTTCATCGACGAGGTACCCCCCGACCCCTTTGATGGCCGTCCCCTGCGCTACCGTCGTAGACACGACGGTTTCAGCGTCTATGCCATTGGCCCCGATGGCGCGGACGATGGCGGCGAGAAAGGATGGCGTGACGAAGGGTGGGTGGACTTCGGGGTCCGCGTCCGCTGGTCCGCTCCCAGAGCGCGGTGAGCTTCCTCCCCTCCCGCAATCGGCGACCGCAGACCGCAGATCGGCAATGGGACCCCGCTACGGCGAGGGCTGGAGACGCTCCAGCAGCTCCTTGACCCTGGGATGGCCGGGGGCGAGCTGCTCGAGGCGGCGGGCGATGGGGTCGGCGCGGTCGGGCTCGCCGAGGCGGGTGTAGGCGGAGGCGAGATCGCAGAGCAGCTCGACATCGTCGGGCGCGGCCGCGAGGGCGGCTTGGAAGTGCGCGACGGCCTCGTCGGGGCGGTCGGCCTGGCAGAGCAGCCGGCAGAGGCCCTGACGGGCGTGGACGCTGGCGGGGTCCTGGCGGACGGCGGCGTGGTACTCGGCGATGCGGTGGACCATCCAGGCACGGCTCGCGGCCTCGGCGGTGGTCCGCGCCCACTGGCGCTGGACCCGCTCGGGCAGGCCCTCGCGCTCGTAGTAGTTGACGTAGGCGAGGTAGTCGCGGTAAAGGTCGGGCAGGACGAAGGCGGGCCTGAGGCCCCCGATGCCGCGGTCCTGGGCGCGCCAGAGCAGGAGGATGGCGCGGGGGTAGTCGAACCGCTCGAGCAGGGTGTTCGCCTCGTCCTCGACGGGCTGGAGCGCGTCCTGTGCGAGGCTGGCGAAGCGCGGGCGCGGATGGGGGTCGTGGGGCGGGGTCTGGAGCACGAGCAGCGCGAGTGCGGCGGCGGCGACGCCGAAGGCGGCGGCCATCGCGACGAAAGCGCCGCGCCGGACCCGCCTCGGCGCTGCGGCGGCGGAGCCCTGGCGGCTGAAGAGGGCGACGGCGGCGAGGGTGGTGAGCGGCGCCGTGGCCAACAGGCCGATGCCGCCAGCCAGCAGGCGCACGGCCTCGACGCAGCCCGCCTCGGTGTTGAGCAGCTCGGCCGGCGCCAGGCCGGCCGCCGCGGGGCACAGCAGCGCCGGCAGCCGCACGCCGACGGAGGCGAAGACGAAGGTGGTGGCGCACACGCCCATGACGTCGCGCCCGAGCGCCAGGCCCGAGGCGAAGGCCGCGCGGCGCTCGATGCCGGGCTGGGTGCGGTAGAGCTCCTCGATGCCCGCGGCGATGCTCACGCTCGTGTCGATGACGACCCCCAGCACGGCCACCAGCAGCCCCGCGAGGAGCAGCTCGCGGTAGTCGAAGCGCAGGTGCGGCGGGTGCTGCCACAGCTCGACCAGGTAGCGCGAGCCGGGGCTGTCGAGGCCCGTGAGCTTCAGCCCGTGGCTCGCAACCGCCGTGACGACGACCACCACGACCAGCGCACCGGCCGTGCCGGCGAGCGCGGCGAGGGCCTTGCGGTCACCGCCGTAGAAGAGCAGCAGCACGCCGCCGACCACCGCCGCAGCGAACCCCGCCGTCGTCCACAGCGGGCCGCAGCCCGCCCCCAGCGCCAGCAGCAGCGCGAACACGAGCGCGAGGATGACAACGACCCCGAGCGTGTTCCGCGCGCTCCGCCAGCCGCCGAAGGCGAGCAGCGCCAGGAACAGCACGCCGACCAGGGCCAGCAGCGGGCGATGGCGCAGCGCCGGCTTGCGCAGGATCGACGACGTGACCACGTCGCCGCGCGACGCCAGCTCCAGCGTGACGTAGTCGCCCTCGCGCACGACGATGACGTACTCGGGGTTCGGGTGCACCATCTGGTTGACCAGCACGACCTTGCCGGCGCGCTCGCCGCTGAGCACCTGGCAGGCGACGAGCTGCCAGCGCACGGGCTCATTCCGCAGGTCGGGGCGCTCGCTGCCTGCGTCCACCGCCGGCGGACGGACGGCCAGGACCCGGCCCAGCGCCTGCTCGGACACGAACCCCGCCTGCTCCGACTCGTCGAGCTGGGCAGGGATGCTCCGCAGCGCCAGCCGGTCCAGGAGCACCAGACCCAGGACGAGGACGACGGCGAAGGCCGCAGGCGGCGCGAGGCGCCAAGGGAGTGAGGTCGCCGATTCGGGAGAGGGGGGCTCGGGGCGCGGCGGCTCGGCATCCGGGATGGCGGGCGTGCGGCGGCGGGCGAGCAGGAGGGCGGCGAAGACGGCCGTGAGCGGCGCCACCACGGTCATGGCGAGGCCGGCAGCGACCAGGCGGACGACCTCGACGGCGATCTCCTCGAAGCCCAGCAGCCGCACCCACTCGCCAGGGTCGTGCTGGAGGCTGCGGGCGAGGAAGGGCTCGATGTTGGCACCCACCAGGACGAAGAAGAAGGTGGCCGCCGTGACCCACACGGCCGCACGCCCGACCGACAGGCCGGCGCGCAGGGCCTCGCGCCGCGACACGTCGGGGCGGTTGGCCGCGATCTCGCGCACCGCCGCCGCCACCGTGATCGCCACGTCCATCGCCGCGCCCAGGCACGAGAGCACCACGCCCGCGACCAGCAGCCCGCCGAAATCCACGTGCCCGGTCTGGGGCGACCGCCAGTAGAGGGTGCCGAGGTGTGAGTAGGGGCCGAAGTCGATGGACAGCCCGGTGAGCGCGAGCCGCCACGACGCGTGGAGGCCGACGGCGACGGCCAGGACCAGGCCGCCGAGGGTCCCGAGCAGCGCGGCCAGCGCCGCGCGGGTGAGCCCCGCCACGACGGCGATCGTCCCCGCCGCGATGACAGCGGCCAGCACGAGGCCCACGAGCAGCGGGCTCCAGCCTGCCAGCGTCAGGGGCGCCAGCACCACGACGAGCAGTAGGAACGCGGCGACGAGGCTGAGCGCCGTGCGCAGCGCCCGCTTCCCGCCCGCGACGGCCAGGACGATGAAGAAGAGCGCCGTGACCGCGAGCAGTGTCCGGTCGCGGACCTTCGGCCCGAGGCTCGGGCCGTCGGCCGAGAGCCGCACGAGCACCTCCTCGCCCTGCTCGACGGCCTGCGGCGCGAAGATCCGGCTCGGGCGCTCCACCTCGAGCACATGCTCGCCGCTCGGCCCGGACACGGTCAGCCGGTCCATCGAGCCCCGGTGCTCGACGCCGCTCACCCGCGCGCGCTCGACCCGCGCCGTGCGGCTGCGCATGTACCACGACCAGCGCGGGAGCACAAGCCACGCCCCCGCGGCCAGGAACACGACCACGGCCGTCCAGGCGACCAGGAAGCGGCGGGAGGGAAGCAGGCGGTCCGCGGGACGCGCCCCAGGGTCGCCCATTGGCCGCCATCCCCAGCGGAGGAATGAGGAATGCTGAATGTCGAGCTGCCGGGGCCTGCCTCCCCGTCAGGGCTCAATCGGCAATCGCAAATCGGCAATCGCAAATGCCGCTAGGCCGTGACCTCCTGCACGTCCACCTTGGTCAGGTCGGTCTGGCCGAGGCCCATGTCGGCGCACTTGAGCAGGTAGTTGGCCTTGGTCTTGTTGAACCGGATGTAGTCGCTGTCGCCCTTCGACCAGTCGGCGAGCGGCTCGGGGTAGAGCTTGGGCTCCTGCTTGTGGAGCAGGGTGCATCCGTAGACGTCCATCGCCAGCGGGTCGGTGCCCACGACGACGACGCCGGCAGGGAAGGTGTGGATGCGCTGCTTGCCCGGGCCGCGCCAGCCGAGGCACGGCTCGTTGGCGTCCAGGATGCTCAGCGCAACCCGCGGCCCGATGGCGAGCTTGTAGGCCTCGGCCAGCTTGGTGGGGAAGACGTGCCAGCCGTCGCTGTTGGCCGGGTTGCCGTGGCTGGCCGGCCACTTGGTGTCGTCCACCATGTGGTAGCCGTACATGGCGCGGGTGAGACCGTTGGTGTTCTTGATCACCCCGGTGTAGACGCAGTGGGGGTGAGCCTTGAGCCGTGCGAGATTGATGAGCACGGTGCCGGGCTCGAAGATGTCCTTGGCGACGTAGAGCTTCTTCCAGTGGGGGGGCTGCGGGTCGATGAGCTTGTAGTCGGCCTCGGTGCCCTTGACCCAGTAGCGGCCGAGGTTCTTGAGGGGGACGCTGTGGGCCTCGAGCACCTCGCCGAGCGTGGGGAGTCCCTTGCGCTTGGCGCGCCAGCCGTTCCACTCCTGGCCGATGACGGTGACGCTCTTCGGCGCGCATTCCTTGACGAGTGTGAGCAGGGCGCTGGTGGCCTGGCTCGATGTGTTGGCGTCGCGCCATCCGCCGTCGGTGGCGTTGATCTTGATGAGGACCTTCTTGCCCTTGAGCATGTCGGCGACGCCGCCGAAGCGGTCGAGCGCGGCCCGCATCCGCTTGAGCGCGCCCTCGTCGGTATCGGCCGCTCCGCCACCGCGGGCCACGACCATGCGGCTCTTCTTCGCCGCCTCGGCCCCCAGGCCGGTCCGGGCAGTCACTGCCGCGGCCGTCACGCCCGTCGCGCTGGCCCGCAGGAAGTCGCGTCGGCTCATCCCGCTGTGCATCGACTCACCTCCAACCATCGAGCCCGTCGTCCGCCCCAAGGCACGGCCCTGTCGCCCCCGATCCAACCACGGCGCTGCCCGCCTGTCAAGTCGCTCCGCCCAAATGCCCGCGACGCGTGGACATGCGGCGCCGGCCAGCCCAAGCCGAACGTCGGGCGAGTGGCCCCGACCAGGCCGCGCGCGGGCAGGGCGGGCGGGGCGGTTGCTGCCGGCGCCCGCGTGCACTAGAATGGCGTGCCCCGTCACGACACGACAGGAGCAATGACCATGAGCGACCCCGACGCGCAGGCGAGCGCGATGCGCCCGCTGCTCGAGCGATTCGGCGAGGACCTGGCGCTGGCGCGCCGCTGCCACGGCATCCCGCTGTGCGAGGCGGATCTGGAGGCGCAGCGGGCGTTCCTGCGCGGCTGCGAGGCGACGCTGGCGGGCCTGGACTTCGAGGCGATGGGCCGCGCCGATCGCATCGACTGGCTGCTGTGGCGGAGCCAACTGGCGTTCGAGCTGCGGAAACTGTCCCGCCGCGAGGAACGCTGGCGCGAGGCGGCGCCGCTGCTGCCGTTCGGCCCGGCGATCGTGGCCCTCGCCTGCCGTCGCCGGGCGGTCGAGCGGCTGGAGCCGCGGGCGGCCGCCGAGCAGGTGACTGGGCTCGCGCGGGAGATCGACGAGCTCCGGACGTCGCTGGAGGCGCAGGTCGCGGCGGACGACGGCGCTGCCGCGCTGCCGCGCAAGAGCCTGGCCTGGCGCGCGGCGAAGCTCGCCGAGGAGCTCCGGGAGAGCCTCGAGGAGTGCTTCGAGTTCTACGACGGCTACGACCCGCTGTTCACGTGGTGGGTGGGGGAGCCGTATGGGAAGGCCGACGCGGCGCTGGAGAAGTATGTGGCCTTCCTTCGCGAGGAGCTCGTCGGCCTGCCGAAGGCCAAGGAGGACGAGGCGGAGGGCGCTGACGAGGAGGCGCCGATCGTCGGCGACCCGGTCGGTCGGCAGGCGCTGCTCGACGAGCTGGCCCACGCGATGGTGCCGTACACGCCCGAGGAGCTGATCGGGATCGGCGAGCGGGAGCTGGCGTGGTGCGAGGCCGAGCTGCTCGAGGCCTCGCGCGAGATGGGCTGCGGCGACGACTGGCGCCAGGCCCTCGAGCGGGTCAAGCGCGACCACGTCGCGCCCGGCGAGCAGCCCCGCCTCATCCGCGACCTCGCCGTCGAGGCCGTCGCGTTCCTCGACGAGCACGACCTCGTCACCATCCCGCCGCTCGCCCGCGAGGGCTGGCGGATGGCCATGATGCCGCCCGAGCGCCAGAAGGTGAACCCCTTCTTCACCGGCGGCGAGACGATCACCGTGTCGTTCCCGACCCACGTGATGGCCCACGGCGACAAGCTGATGAGCCTGCGGGGGAACAACATCCACTTCGCGCGGGCGACGGTGCACCACGAGCTGATCCCCGGCCACCACCTCCAGGGCTTCATGGCCCGGCGCTATCGGCCCTACCGCGGGGTGTTCCACACGCCGTTCTTCCTGGAGGGCTGGGCGCTGTACTGGGAGATGCTGCTGTGGGACCTGGGTTTCGCGCAGACGGCGGAGCAGCGCGTGGGGATGCTCTTCTGGCGTCTGCACCGGGCGGCGCGGATCGTGTTCTCGCTGCGGTTCCACCTGGGCGAGATGGCGGCGGAGGCGTGCGTGGCGTTCCTGATCGAGCGGGTGGGGCACGAGCCTGCGAACGCGCGTGCGGAGGTGCGTCGGAGCGTCGAGGCGAGCTACGTCCCGCTCTACCAGGCGGCGTATATGCTCGGCGGGCTCCAGCTCCGTGCGCTCCACGGCGAGCTGGTGGCCTCGGGGCGTATGACCGCGCGTGCCTTCCACGACGCGCTGCTGCGCGAGGGCTCGGTCCCGATCGAGATGATCCGCGCGAGCCTGACGGGGCAGTCGCTCGGCCGCGGCTTCGCGCCCTGCTGGCGGTTCGACGGGCCGACAGCCTGACGCGGGCTATCCGGCCTCGGGCGCGTCGCGCCGGGCCTCGTAGCGCGCCATCAGCTCCGCCCAGGTCGCCTCGGGCACGAGCGCGCGGATGCGCTCGTAGACGGGCTCGATGGCCTCGGGATGCTCGAGGGTGGAGGGCACCACGTGCCGCTGCCCTTCGGCGGTCGCCTCCATCCACTCGAGCTTGCCGCCGACCGGGGGATCCGCCATCTCCTCCCAGTGTCGCTCGAGCACGCCGCACGCGACCATCGCCGCATGCAGCTCGTCGAGCCGCTCGGCCGGCACGGCGAAGCGCTCCGCCCACGGCTCGACACCATGCTCGGGGTAGTCGGGCCAGAAGACGATCGTGCCGTCGCCCGCGGCCGAGACCGCGATCTCGTACTCGTAGTGGTAGGGCGGTGGCACGCTGCCCTCGCGCCAGGAGTAGCGGAAGGCAAAGTCGTCGGGTCGCTGCACCATCCTGTCGCCCTCATGCAGGCGGCGGCCGTCAGCGGCCGAGCCGCAGGAACTTGACGCACGCGGGCGCGAGCACGTGCGCGGTGTGGCCGGTGGGGGTGAGCGCGCCCGAGGCGGGGTCGATGCCGAAGACGACGAGGCTGTTCGAGCGGCGGTTGGCCGCGATGAGCCACGTGCCGGTCGGGTCGAGGTTGAAGTTGCGCGGCCAGTCGCCCTGGACGGGCTCGTGCTCGACGAGGGCGGGCTTGCCGCTCCTCGGGTCGAGGGTGTAGACGACGATGCTGTTGTGCCCTCGGTTGGAGCCGTAGAGGAACTTGCCGGAGGGGTGGACGAGCACCTCGGCCGTCGCATTGCTGCCCTGGAAGCCCTCGGGCAGGGTCGTGAGGGTCCCGAGGGTCGCGAGGGTGCCCTTCTCGGCGTCGTAGGCGAAGGCGGTGACGGTCGAGTCCAGCTCGTTGATGACATAGGCGAAGCGGCCGTTGGGATGGAACGCGAGGTGGCGGGGTCCGGAGCCCGGCTTGAGGGTGGCGCAGGGCGGGTCGTTGGGCGTGAGCGAGCCCCTGGCGGGGTCGAAGCGGTAGACGAGCACCTTGTCGAGGCCGAGGTCGGCGACGACGGCGAAGCGGTTGGCGGCGTCGAGGTTGATGGAGTGGGCGTGGGGGCTCTTCTGGCGCTGGGGGTGGACGCTGCTGCCCTGGTGCTGGACGAAGGCGGAGGCCTTGCCGAGGCGGCCGTCGTCGGCGACGGGCAGCACGCAGACGCTGCCGCCGCTGTAGTTGGCGGCCAGGACGTGCCTGCCGGCCTTGTCCACGGTCAGGTGGCAGGGGCCTGGGCCGCCGGTCGCCTCCTGGTTAAGCGGCGAGAGGTCGCCGGTGGCCGGGTCGATGGCGAAGGCGCTCAGCGAGCCGCTCGGCTTGCCGCGGAAGCGCCCCCGCTCGTTCACCGCGTAGAGGAACCGCCCGCTCGGGTGGATGATCAGGAAGGTCGGGCTGCCGACGCCCGTGGTCGCGCCGACGGCCGCGAGCTTGCCCGTTGCCATGTCGAGCCCGAAGCGGTGGATCCCGCCATCGCGCGTCCTCGACTGCCCA
Organism: uncultured bacterium; assembly: GCA_965603035.1. Classification (GTDB taxonomy): domain Bacteria; phylum Planctomycetota; class PUPC01; order DSUN01; family DSUN01; genus CAZDNN01. Next base: position 5,615 of record CBFDBL010000023.1, on the reverse strand, counting down.
CCGACGTAGACGAGCATCGTCCCCACGCTGTGTTCCCCTCGTGCCGCAAGGGCCGCCGCCAGGCACCCGCCCAGCGCGACCATCAATCCGACGCGAACGCCCACGGCTCTTCCTCCACACCCCTCTCCCCTCGGGACCCGACTCTAGCCGCCTCGCCCGCCGCTGTCAACCGCCCGCCGCAACGGCCCTCTGCCCTGTACGCCTCTATGGGATCCCGCACAGGCAGTGTCCTGCCCGCACGTGTCGCGCAGGCTTCCAGCCTGTGGCCAACGGGCACGATGCTCGTGCCTCGGCGCTCGATGCAGTTGTACGGCGAGCGCTCAGGTATTGCTTCAGCGAGGCTCCAGCACACGCAGCGGCCGCTCTCGCCGAGGGTCGGGGGCCGACGGAATGATTCCACACTTGCGCAAGTGTGGAACTATTGCTCGCGGTCGCCGCACCGCCCAACGTGTCTCGGCGCCCTGCGGCAGGCACGCGGCTGTGGGGCCTCGCCCAGGGAATGCCCCACCCGGGCCTGTGGCACAGGCTGCCAGCCTGTGGCCCACCGGCACCATGCCCGTCCCTCAGTGCTTGGCCTAGTTGCAGAGCGGGCGCTCGGGCATTCCTTACAGGGGGGGCTCCCTGGCCCGCAGCGGCCGCTCTCGCCGAGCATCGCGGGCAGGCGGACACGTTCCACACTTGCGCAAGTGTGGAATTATTGGTCGCGGTCGACGCGCCGTCCAGAGGCGCGTCCGCGCGGTGGGGCCGGCAGGTCGCGCCATCGGCCTGCCTGGTCGGTCGTCCGCTGCGCCCACCGCTGCCGTCACCACGACCGGGTCGGTGCCCCACCCTCAGCAAGAGCCTAATCGGCATCTACTCCTCGGACAACCTACCCCGCACCTCCCCTCCCCAAGATGTGGGCAACGTGGCGCGGGCGGGGCAGGTTCCTCCCGGCTTCGCGCGCCCCTGCCCGCCCGAGGAAGAGGTCGACGACGAGGACGAGCAAACAAGAACCCCTAACATCCGGGATCAGACTCCACCGCCGTTGCGGGCTTGAGCGGGATGCCCGAAGCGGCTATAGTACGGGTCTTGCGCTCTCACCTTGACAGGAGACCCGGGATGCGCGACGAGCGACCGAACGTGGTGCTGATGGTGGCCGACGACCACGGGCTCGATACGGCGTGCTACGGGAACCTGGCGATCCGCACGCCGCACCTCGATGCGCTGGCGGCCGACGGCGTGGCCTTCACCCACGGCTTCTGCACGACGGCGAGCTGCGCGGCGAGCCGCACCGTGATCCTCACCGGCACCCACGGCCATACCAACGGGGCCTACGGCCACACCCACGGCCGCCACCACTTCCTGTGCTTCGACGACGTGGTCAGCCTGCCGACCCTGCTGAGCCGCGCCGGCTACCATACGGCGCGGATCGGCAAGTACCACGTCGCGCCCGAGCACGTTTTCCCCTTCGACACGGTGCTGCCGGCCTGCGGCCGCGACGACGTCCAGATGGCCGAGCGCTGCCGACCCGTCGTCGAGGGCGACGAGCCCTTCTTTCTCTACTGGTGCTCGTTCAACCCCCATCGCGGCGGCGGCACCCTCGACAGCCACCCCTCCAGGCCCAACCGATTCGGCAACCCCGACGAGGCGTTCCCTGGCGACGACGAGACGCCCTTCCGCGACGACCAGGTCGCCGTCCCGAGCTACCTGCCCGACACGCCGGAGGTCCGAGCCGAGCTGGCGCAATACTACCAGAGCGTCGCCCGACTCGACCGCGGCATCGGACGGCTCATCGGGATCCTCCAGGACGCCGGCCAGTACGACCACACGGTGATCCTCTACGTCTCGGACAACGGCGCGGCCTTCCCCGTCGCCAAGACGACGCTCTACGACCCGGGGATGCACCTGCCGCTGCTGGTCCGCAGCCCGCTCCACCACAACCGCGGCGCGACCTGCGACGGGCTGGTGACGTGGGCCGACCTGACGCCCACGATCCTCGACTTCGCGGGCGCGCTCGACGAGCCCGACCGCTTCTTCGGCGACTCGTTCAAGAGCATCATCGACCAGCCGTCGCCCACCGACTGGCGCGACGAGATCTACGCCTCGCACACCTTCCACGAGATCACCAACTATTACCCGATGCGCGTCATCCGCTCGCACCGCTGGAAGTTCGTCTGGAACATCGCGCACAAGCTCGACTACTCGTTCGCGTCCGACCTCTACCGCTCGGCGACCTGGCAGGGCGCGCTCCGCGACGGCCTCGAGCGTTTCGGCTCCCGCACCGTGGACGCCTATCTCCACCGCCCGCGCTTCGAGCTCTACGACCTCGCCGCCGACCCCCACGAGACCCACAACCTCGCCGACCGCCCCGAGCACGCCGCCCTCGTGGCCGACTTCTGCGCCAAGCTCAAAGCCTTCCAGCTGAAGACCCAGGACCCCTGGCTGCACAAGTGGGACTACGAGTGAGCCGACAGGGCTAACGGCGAGCGCGGAGCCACACGCGCGCTTACTGACCCCTGCATACGCGATGCAAAGGGCCCCCACCAATCCCGAGGCCCGCCTGCCGTGGCCCGCAGGCGTCAGGGGCGATGACGCAAGAGGTCTGCGGCAGTCACACCCGAGGCTCTTGACGGGGGCGGTATCCGCCTGGGCCACGTTCTCCCAGCGGCCGCGCGCCATCGCGGGACGCTCCTGCCCGCGTTCTACGAAGGCAACGCTCCGGCTCGCCGGTCTACCCAGGCCGACTGGCAAGCGGCGAGGACGCCGCCTTCGCCTCTGGCGCTGCGCGCGCGGCGGCTCAGCGGGAGCGCTGAGGAATCACCATGTCGGTGTCCCGTCCGCAAGCCACACAGACATGTTGGTTCCTTTCAACGCCGGCCGAGCCGCAGGCCGTCTTCGGGCAAAGGCGAGGGCGGCGTCTTCGCCGCTTGCCGCGCCGCCTCCCTTGCGACCGACAGCCCGCATGTCCTTCGCAGAAGGCGACGCGAGCCACGGGCGAGCGCAGCCGCGGCGGCCACTGAGCGGAACGGACAGCTCCCACTTCGCCTGTCACTCCTGGCCGGCGGCTGCCTTCTCGACCTGCCAGAGGCAGAGAGCCATGGGCTCGAGGTCGGCCGAGAGGCGAAGGTCGGCGGCGCCGTCGCTCGTGCGCCGTTCCACCATCTCCAGCCCACCGGGGCGGTCAGGCGCGGCCAGGCAGTTGCTGTGGGCAGAGTCGATGAGGTAGCGCCGGACGAGCAGGGGGCCGACGCGCAGCGCCTCGGGGAGGTTGGCGACCGCGACGTCCGCGCGCACCGAGGTCCTGCCGTCGGGCTGGAGGTTCCACAGGTGCACCGTCAGGCCCGCCTCGTCGAGGGTCGCCAGGGCGCCGAGGCCGTTGCCGCGGGCGTCGAGCCCCGATGAGGTCGCGGCGACCTCGCGCGCCCTGTGCATCCGCAGCATCTTGACGGCGGCACCATAGGGCGTCATCCGCAGCCGCGTGTCGAACTGCACCATCGAGACCTGCTTCTGGGAGTGGTACTGCACCCAGGGGAAGAGCCGCAGGTCCCGCGCGTGGCGTGCCTGGTACTGGAACGCCGTCATCCCGGCCGCCTGCCACAGGTTCTTCGCGGGGTCGCCCTTCCATCGCAAGGCGTATCCGATCTCGGTCACGAAGATCGGCAGGTCGGTGGGCAGCGACGCTTTCTTCAGCGCGCGGTCGATCTCGGCCTCCCACCCGGCGATCTCGGCGGGCGCCTTGACCCAGTAGTGGTGGAACGACAGGAAGTCGAGCCGCTTGCCCGGCCTCGTGTCGCGGGCGAAGTCCCTCACCAGGTCGAGGGCCTCCTTGGTGCGGAAGCCCGAGCAGCCGCCGACCAGGAGCGGCATCTCGGGCTCGAGCTCGGCGTTGAGCTCGGCGACGGCCTCGGCGGCGCGGCGGTAGAAGGCATAGTAGTGCTTCATGCCGCCCAGGTTGCTCTGGTTCCTGGCGGTCGGTTCGTTGAGCACCTCGACGTAGCGCAGGTTGGGGCAGCGCCGCTTGTAGTGCCGGACGGCGGCCTTGAAGACCTCCTTCCACTTCGCGAAGCCGAGCATCCCTGTGAGCACTTCCTGCTCGTAGCGGCGGATGTTCACCATCACGGCGTCGCTGTGGGCGCTCACCGAGTCGATGTAGTCGTAGTAGTGGAGCCCGGTGGTGTGGCCGACGACGCCGTAGCGCTTCTTGTTGGGATCGCCCTGGTAGTAGTCCTTGTTGATCTCGTAGTTGAAGCGGTAGGTGTCGGTGCGGTAGTCCCACATCTGGTCGAGCATCAGCCAGCAGCGAGTGACCTGCGGGCGGCCGAAGGTCTTCTCGATGAGCTCGCACAGCTCTTTCGGCGGCGGCGCCCGCCGCGAGACATTCACGTGCCCCCACAGCACTGGCGGCTCCTCGAGCACCGTGCCGCAATCCACGGCCACCTCGACGGCGCGTCCCGCGGCGAGCAGCTGTGCCCCGGCCATCAACACGATCAGCGCGCCCCAGCCTGCCCTTGTCGCGTTGCAGCGTGCCAAAGTCGTTTCCCCCAATGGCATGGTCCCATCCTACCCCCGCAGGGCGCGGCGTCAAGGACAAGACACCTGATGCTTGTTTGACTCCCCTGTGGCGCCGCAGTATACATGGGATCGTGGCCTCAACGTCGGATGCGTGGCGGATACGCTGTCGGGAACAGGGGACCGCAGATGGAGCACTTCTCGGCCGTCTACGAGCAGCACGGCGATGGGTGGATCGGATACGTCGAGGAGCTCCCCGGCGCCAACACCCAGGGCCGCACCCTTGAGGAAGCGCGCGAGAACCTCAAGGAAGCCGTCCAACTCGTCATCGAAGCCAACCGCGAGTTGGCGCGTCGGGAGGCAGGGGGCAAGAAGATCGTCCGCGAGAGCCTCTCGGTGTCTGTGTGATGAAGCGCCGCGCGCTGCTCAAGCACCTTCGCAAGTCTGGCTGCGAGTTGTTCCGGGAAGGCGGCAAGCACGCCATCTTCTGGAATCCGGCCAATCGCCGCACGTCGTCCGTGCCCCGGCACAATGAGATCATCGACGTGCTCGCCCGTAAGATCTGCAAGGACCTCGGCATCCCGGAACCGAAGTAGAGAGCGAGGGGGCAAGCCGTGGCCCGATTGACCCTCCGCATCCGCGACAGCCTGACGCGCAAGGCCCGAGGCCTCGCTATGCGCCACGGCGTCTCCCTCGACCGCTTCGTCAACGCGACCCTCGCCGCGACCGTCGCGCAGGAAGAGGCCCTCGCCTACCTCGACGACCGTCTCAAGGGCCAGGACCTCGAGGCCCTCCATCGCCGCGTCCTGGCCTTCATGGAGCAGACCCGGCCAGGCCCCGAACCCCCGCCTGGGACGGTACGCCGAGCCATTCGCGGCGGCTGAGAACCGGCGCCCCCCGTCCAGCCCTGAAAGGGCGACGGAGCCTGCCGCCCCTCCCCCCCGACGCGCCCTCGCCGCCCATGGGGCGAGGGGGCCTCGTCACTCCCCCCCCCTCGCCTCGTCCGGCTTTGACGGGGGGCTGTTCGCGCCGACCGTAGCCGGCCGTGGCCGCCGCCCCGTGCGGCTGCGGACGCCGACGCGCGTCGTCCTGGCCGCCCTCGGCGTTCTGCGGAGGCAACGCTCCCA
>CBFDBL010000022.1:0-22825 GCA_965603035.1 uncultured bacterium | reverse complement strand
CGGCCTGAGCCCGCGCGGCCGCCAACTCGTTTTCGAGGGCCTGCCGCCCGTCCAGCGCACGGTGTTCGTCCACCGCCCGAAGGCCGAGGCGAAGTGGCTGACCCTGCGCTCGAAGGCGCTGACCGTGCGGATCGCGCCGGACGGCTCGGGCGCGCGGCTCGAGCGCGGCGACGCGCTCGCCGCCATCCTGTGCCCCATCGTGCGGGGCGCCGGCGCGGCCACGGCGACCCGCAGCTCGGCCCGCGGCGCGGCGGCGACCCTGCGCTACGGCGAGACCAAGGTCGCGCTCGCGCTCGACGGCGACGAGCTGACCGTCACGATCGAGGCCCCAGGCAAGTGCGAGGGGCCGGCCCTCCGGGCCGTCGGCGGCCTCGAGCAGGGCCTCTTCGCAGGGCTCGAGCACCTCGGCAAGGGCGAGCGGTCGTCGTCGAAGCTCGATATCGAGACCGCCGAGCACGTCCGCTTCGCGCCCGACCGCATGGACGTCACGATGCCGCTGATGGCCGCCGTCACCGACCGCGCGGCCGTGGCGATGACGTGGGAGGATATGACCCTTCAGCCCGTCTACGCCGTGCCCAACTTCTTCGACGGCACGCCCGACCACCGCATGGCCCTGCGGGGCAAGCTGATCAAGGCAACCGTCCTCGTCCGCGAGTCCCAGCCGCTCGAGGAGGTCGTCCTGTGGGCCGTCGAGAGACGCGGCGGGCTGCCCGATCTGCCGAAGCCGCCGCGCACGGTCGCGCAGCAGTGGGCGCTGTGTCTCAGATGCCTCAACGGCCCGGTGAAAGGGGAGGGCGGCTGGGGGCACTGCGCCGAGGCTCGCTGGCCCCGCCACCCCTACGCCCCCTTCGCCTCGACCCTCTGGCGGCTCACGGGCGATGCGCCGCGCCTCGAGAAGCTCCAGGGCGGCGGCTCCCACGTGCGCAACGACGCCATCTACTTCATCCAGGGCCGCGTCAAGGACTGGCTGACCATGCGCCGTGGCCAGGCCCGCGGCACCACGAAGGGCCAGAAGCCCGACGGCTCGTGGCGCTACAAGGGCAAGTACGGGCGCACCCACTTCGAGGACACCGCCAGCGGCATCTGCGCACGACCCGCCGCCACACTCCTCGAGTTCGCCTGGACAACGGGCGACAAGCCCGCGCTCGAGGCGGGCGTCAAGGCACTCGACTACATGAAGCGGTTCCACACCCCCCGCGGCGCCCAGACCTGGGAGTGCCCGCTCCACATCCCCGACGTGCTCGCCTCGGCCTACCTCGTCTGGGCCTATACCCGCGGCTACGAGCTGACCGGGCGCGACGACCTCCTGGCCGAGGCGCGGCGCTGGGCGCTCAGCGGCGTGCCCTTCGTCTACCAGTGGACGTGCAAGCCCATGATGCTCTACGCCACGCCGCCCGTGCTCGGCGCGACGAACTGGCGTGCGCCCAACTGGATCGGCCGGCCCGTGCAGTGGTGTGGCGGCGTCTACGCCTACGCCCTCGCGCTGCTCGCCCCCCACGAGAAGACACTCGACTGGGCCAAGCTCGCACGCGGCATCCTCATCTCGGCGGAGCAGCAGCAGTACCCCGACGGCAAGTTCGTCGGCTGCCTCCCCGACTCCATCGACATCGCCGCGCAGAGCCGCCACGCCTGGAACATCAATCCCTGCGCCATCGTCAGCCTCCGCCTCATCCTCGATGGCCGGGTTGATTCCCTCGCCGTCGCGGCCGACGACAAGCACCGTGTCGCCGCCCCCTTCCCCGTCACCCTCAAGGACGGCAAGGCCCGCATCGAGGCCAAGGCCGGCCTCACCTACCAGATCCTCGTCGATGGCAGCCGCATCGTCGACGTCGAGTCCAAGGGCGCCGACGTCGTGCCCCTCGACTGATCGGCCCGCGGCGTCTTGGGGGGCGAGGCGCCCGGCGGGGCGGAGGCCGGAGGGACCCGCTGCCGAGTCCCCCGACCTCCGCACCCGCGCCGCGGGCCCGCCGGAACGGAACCGAATTGTCAAAGAGCAGCGTGCGGCGGCGGGGCGGTCATGAGGGGGGTGAGCCCACTGGGTCCTTCGTCGCCTCCGAGCGTCGCTCGTACAAGGAGCCGGGCCCTCCAAGGCCGGCAGGAGGCCCTTCTCCTCCACCCCTATAGGTCCTAGTCATCCGGAAACCTCCCGGGGTTTTCCCGTCTACGACGCGGGCGAGCGACGGAAGTATATGACAGGAGGAAGGTTGCGAGGGCGGGCGGCGGCCTAAGTTTTTTTCAGGAGTCGCTCTACTTTTTCTTTACGCGCGCACTACTCGACCAGGACGAGGCCGTAGTAGTCCTGCTCGTCGTCGCGGCAGGCCCGCAGGCGTAGCCCAATGCCTTGTGGTGGCCGGCGAGGAAGACCTCGCGCTCGAGCGTGCAGACGACGTCGCGGATGTCCACCGTGCGGTCGCCGTGGACGAGGATGGCCGTCTCGTACTCGTCGAGCACCTGCCGCGTCTGCTCGGGGGTGGGCGAGTGGGGCGGGCAGTTGCGGCTCGAGGCGTAGGCGCCGCATCCGTACCGACACTTCAGCCGCACCCACGCGGCGGTGAACACCTGGCTGGCGGGGACGAGCTTCGCCTCCTTCGCGCCGAGCTCGACGGCGCGCCGGGCGAAGCGCCCGAGGTCCGTCGGCGCCTGTTTCGCCATCGCCGTGGTCTCCGGGGGGTGGGGGTCGGCCCGCGCCGGCGCCCAGTGTAGAGGCGGCCGGCAGCCGCGTCAAGGGGGCGCCGAATCGGACTCCTGGGGCGCGCCGGATCGGACTCCAGCGCCAGTTGGGCACTATCTTGGCCTTAAGTATATACATAGCCAGGCCTTGCGATGCTCAAGGGCCATTTGGGGCTTCTGGTCGAGAAAGAATTCTCGAATGGCGCTTGACTCCCGCGCCCGGGCGTGCTACATGTGCGAGAAAGAATTCTCGACTCGCACTGAGGAGACCCGAATGCCGAGACGAAAGGCCCGCACCCTCACCGAGGTCGAGCTCGAGTTCATGCAAGTCCTCTGGGCCGAGGGCGAGGCCTCGACCGAGGACGTGCAGGAGGCCCTCCGGCGCCGGGGCCGCGCGCTGGCCGACGGCTCGGTGCGCAAGGTGCTCGCCATCCTGATCGCCAAGGGCTACGCGACCCGCCGCCGCGAGGGCAGGGCGCACCTCTACCATGCCACGGTGCCGCAGCACGAGGCGCGGCACAGCCTGGTGGCCGACCTGCTGGGGCGGGCCTTCGGCGGCTCGGCGTCGCTGCTGGTCGCGAGCCTGCTCGACGGCCGCGACGTGCGCGACGACGACATCGAGGCGATCAAGAAGCTCATCGCCGAGCGCGAGCGGGAGGACGAGCCATGATGCCAGCGGACTGGTGGGCCGTGCTCGACCGGGCGGGGTTCGCGGCGATGCGGCTGCTGCTGTCGGTGGTGTGGCAGTCGTCGCTGCTGTTCGGGGCGACGGCGCTGCTCGCCTGGGCGCTTCGCCGGCGGAGTGCGGGGGTGCGCCACGTGCTGTGGGCGGCGGCCCTCCTCGCGGCGCCGTTGCTGCCGGCGCTCGGCTGGCTGGGCTCGCGGGCCGGCGCGCCGCGGGCCGAGGTGGCCGTGATGCCCGGCTATGAAGCGCCCGCACTGCCTCGGCCGACGGAGCCGCCCCCGGCCCCGGTCGTCCGTCCGGCCCCGCGCGCCGCGGCGCCCGTCGAGCCAGCGCCGACCGCGCCCGCGGCCGAGCCCCCGCCGGCGCCGACGGCCGAACCGGCCGCCCCGCCGCCGGCCAGCCGGGTGTCGTACCCGTGGGCTGTCGGGCTCGTGGTCTACGTGGCGGGGGCCATCGCGTTCGTGTCGCTGGTCGGCCTGGGTCGGCTGCGTCTGCACCGGTGCCTGCGCCGCGGACGGCGTGTGCGGGATGCGCGCGTGGTCGGGGCCTTCGCCGCGGCGTGCCGCGCGGTCGGGCTGAGGCGCACGGTGGTGCTGGTGGTGTCGGGCCGGGTGGCGGCGCCGATCGCACTGGGATTCCTTCGGCCGCGGGTCCTGCTGCCCGCGGGCTTCGCGTCGGGGCTGTCGGACGGCGAGCTTCGTGCGATGGCGGCTCACGAGGTGGCGCACGTGCGGCGGGGCGACGCGCTGGTGCTGGAGGCCGTCTCGGTGCTGCGCGCGCTGCTGTTCTTCCATCCGCTGGTGTGGCTGGCGTCTCGCCAGGTGGCCGCGCTGGCCGAGCAGGCCGCCGACGACGCAGCGCTCGCGGCCATCGGCGAGCCGACGCGCTACGCAAGGATGCTGGCGCGCCTCGCCGTCGCGCTGCCCGAGCGCGCGCTGGGCACCGAGCTCGCCGCGGGCTTCCTCCTCTCCAAGAGCGCCTTCCTCCGCCGCGTCGAGGCCATCCTCTCCGACCGACGCGACCAGATCCGGCAGCTCACGCGCTGGGCGCTCGCCGCCGTCCTCGTCGCGGCCCTCGGCTCGCTGGTCCTCGTCGCGGCCCTCCCGCTCGCCGAGAAGCGCGACCGGACCGCGAGCACCCGCGCGGAGGGCGGCCCGCTCGACATCCGCCTCGTCGGCATCGCGCCCGACTGCTCCGACGACGTCCTCGACGTCGACGGCAAGCCCTTCGGCACGTGGCTCAGCCCCGTGGACTTGCCCTGGGGCGGGGAGAAGCTGCGCCGCACCTTCCTGTTCTCGGTGCCCGAGGCCGAGGGCCCCGTGCTCTTCGAGACGTTCCACGAGGTGCGGGTCGCCGGCCTGGATCGGCCGCTGGGCGGCACGGTCGGCTCCCGCGTCGTGCGCACTCCCGAGGGCCGCCGGCTGGTCTGGTCGGTCACCCTCGACCACACGTATCGCGACACAGTGTTCGGCCTCGTCAATCGGCGGGCGACCCTGCGGGCCATCGACGTGGCCCTCAAGTACTACTGCGGCCGCCGCCGAGGGGCCGAGCTGGCCTTCACGGGGCCTTTCGTACCGGGGACGCCGGCTAAAGCCGATGCCGGGGCGCCCGGCACCCTGACGCCTCGGGCGGACACCAAGTGGGGCAACGCGCAGCACGCGCAGTTCGACCTGACGACGACGCGGCCGCTGGACTCGAACGTCTCGCTCCTGGCCTACGACGTCGCGGGGACGCGCCACCTGGCCCAGCGGGGCTCGGGCGGGACGGGGCCGGGCGGCGCGCGCTTCGAGGTGACGGTGCCCGGCCTGCCGCTCGCCCGCACAGCGGCCCTCGCCATCGGCGAGCCGTGCCAGCGGGCGGCGTTCCGCAACCTGCCGCTCCTCTTCCCCGACCGCCCGCCGCGGGCCTACCCCGCGTACCTCGACCGCAAGGCCGAGGCGCTCGGCCTCGAGGCGAAGACGCCCGCCGAGGTCCGCCAGCACCAGGTCAAGACCCCCGCCGAGGCCCTCCGCCTGGTCGCCATCGCCCGCGGGGTGGACATCGAGTGGGTGAAGATGGCGCTCGACCGCGGGAGCATGGACTTCGCGGCCCTGCCGCCCGCCGACCGTGAGCGCATCCACGAGGCGGCGCGCGGCTGGCTCGGCTCGCCCTTCGGCAACGCGCGCGCCGCCGGCGTGACCCTCGGCCTCAAGGGGCGGTGGCCGGAGTTCGTGACGCCGGCCCTGGCGCTCGTGGCCGAAGGAGGGCACAATGCGCGCATCGAGGCCGCCGCGGCGCTCCGGCGCTACCGCAAGCACCTCACCGCCGGCGAGATCGCCCAGATCACCGACCTGCTGCTGCGCCAGGACGACCCGCTGACCAGCCACCGCCTGGTGCGCTGCGTGGCGGAATCGGAGACCCCGACCACCATCGAGTGCCTGTGGCGCCTGGCCCGCGCCGACGAGGCCCGCCCGTGGCTCTGGTGGCCGGCCGCCCAGCGGCTCGTCGCCCGGCGGGTCTGGACCGCGCAGGCCGCCGCGGGCCGCGACCTCCGCCTGCGCCGCATCCTCGTCCACAAGGCAGGCCCGGGCGAGGAGGCCCTCAACGCCCAGGCGCTCGCCCTGCTGCCCCGGCTCCTCACGCCCGAGCTCCAGCGCATCGACCCCAGCCTGTTCGGCTCTCTGCTCCGGCTGACGTGCCGGCGTCTCGACCGGGCCGCGGCGACGGCGGCGTGCGTCGGCTTCCTGCGAGGCGTGACGGACTTCCGGCGGGCCGACTGGGCGATCGACCGCATCTGCAAGCAGCTCAACCTGTGGCACGGCACGAACCTCGGCGGCCTCGGCACCGACGTCGAGCGGCAGAGCCCGGAGCTCGGCAAGCACGACTGGCCGGCCATCGCAACCGCTGCCGTCCGCTGGCACGACGGCCGGGGCAACGGCGGCGGCGCGGCAGCGCCCAAACCCGCAGCGGCCAAGCCGCCGGCGCGGGAAGACACGGCGGCGTGGGGCAAGGAGGTCGATGGGCTGCGGGTGCGACTGGTCGTCGACAGGCCCGTCTGCACGTGGGGCGAGACCCTCCACCTGTACCTCGACGTCTGGAACGTCTCGGACCGGCCCATCCGGATCGCCCTGGGCGACTGGATGCACCGGGAGTTCCAGGTCATGGGCCCCGACGACACGCCGCTGCCGCTGAGCTGGCGGCCCTCCGACAGGAATGCCAGGGCGGGCGAGCTTCCTGCGGGCGCGATGGCGCTCGTCGCCATCCCGCAGAGCGCGAACTACAAGGAGTGGAAGCCCGGCCGCTGCACGGCGATCTGGCCCGGCGCGGCGCGCTCGCCGGTCGCCGACGCCCGTATCCTGCCGCCGTCGAGCGCCGTCGAGTTCGAGATGCGGCCGCGTGCCAAGCCGCGCGAGCCGGAGCCACTGCTCGACGTGCCCTTCGGCAAAGCCTCGGGCGGCCGGTGCTGGCGGCTGACCGCGGCCAGGCGGTCCTTCCGCGCCGGGCAGCCCGTGTCCTTGCGCCTGCAAGTGAAGAACGTCGGTGCGGAAGACAAGCGGTACGGCGACCCTTGGCCCTGGGGCGGCGTGAAGGCCCGGGTGCTCGACGCGCGCGGCCAGGAGGTCCCCCTGATCGCCCCGCGCTCCCGCCGCTTCCCGCCCTTCTCCCTTCTCATGGGTCGCAACGTGGAGCCGGGTGCCACGGCCGACGTCGAGTGGATCGACCTGGCGGCGAGCCACTACCTGCGCCGGCCCGGCCGCTACACGGTGACGTGTAGAGGCGAGTTCGCCTTCGAGATCCTGCCCGAGCCCGCGGCCGACGGCGACCCCATCGGCCGGCTGCTGCCCCTCACGAAGAAGGGGTGGGCTGTCGGCGGCTCCGCACGGGTCGAGCCCGACCCCATGCGGGGACGACTCGTCCGGCCCGGCAGCACCTGGGACCGCGTGCCCGGGCGTGAGATCGAGCTATGGCCCGAGAAGGCGGGCCCACGATGGCGCGACTCCGACTCCATCCGCATCTGGCTGACCGACCAGAAGGCGAGCCCCGCGCCGTGGCATACCTTCTGGGGCGAGCTGCACCCCGCCGAGTATGCAGGGAAGCTCCCGCACTGGCACGTCTACATCTCCGTCCCGCCGAAGGCGCAGGAGCGCTGGCCCACGGCCCGAGACGACGTCCTCCTCGCCCTGCGGACCGAGCCTGCCGCTGCGCCTCCCGTCCCCGGCGCGCGGCCTGCTCCGGCCCCCGTGGGGCCGCGGCCCGAGGCGGCTGGCCGGACCGCGTACTCGGACGAGATCGACCGCCAGGTCGCGATGCTCGAGGTGGGGAACGTCAGCGAGCGGCTGCGCGCGGCCCGCCGGCTCATCGAGATCGCGCGGCGCGAGCACCGCGAGGCGGGCACGCCGATGGACAAGGTGGAGGCGCGCCGCGCCGTGCCCGCGCTCATCCGGGCCTGCGAGACCACCGGCAGCTATGGCCCCTTCAACCTCCCGGGCCACCTCGCCATGCTGCTCGAGGGCACCAGCGGCCCCCAGACCAAGGCCACCGTGGCCTGGCTCATCGAGATGCTCAAGACCGACAAGAACCGACTCCGCCACCCTGCCGTCGAGGCCCTCGGCAAGATTGGCCCGGCCGCGGCCCCCGCGGCCGGGGAGCTGGGCCGGCTGCTCGAGGCGAGCCGCGAGTTCACGGTCTGCTGGAACATCCTGACGGCGCTGGCGGCCATCGGCCCGGGGGCCCGGCCCGCCGAGGCCGCGGTGCGCCGATGGCTCGCCGAGATGGAGGCGGAGGCCCCCAAGCTGGACGCCGCCCGTGGCGACCGCGGCAGGTCGGCGGAACCGCGCCTCAAAGGCTACTGCGCTCTTGACCGCATGGGGGCCATCCAGCCCGCCGACGCGGTGCCGCTCGCCCGGATCATGGCCGAGAGCGAATCCCCGGCCGTGGCGGGCCTGGGCGTGCCGATCCTCCTGAAGATGGAGCGCCTGCCGGCCGCCATCGCCCCGGATGTGGTGGCTGGCGCGGTGAAGCCCAACCTCGGCTCGACCATTGTGCTGGGCTCGGACTGGGAGAGGCTCCTCAGCAGGCTCGGCCGGCCGGCAGTGGCGCCCCTGTGCAAGGCTCTGGAGCAGGACGTCTTCGAGCGCTCCAGCGCCGAGCGCTACCTCGCGGCGCTCGGCGCGGACGCGGCACCGGCCGTGCCGACGCTCATCGCGCGGCTCCAACGCGAGAAAGCCGGCCCGCCCCGCGGCCTCGCCTGGCTCGGCAACGGATGGGCGACGGCGCGCATCCTCGCCGCCATCGGCACGCCGGCGGTCGAGCCCCTGGCCGCGCTGCTCGGCGACGAGGGCGAGCACGTCCGCGCCCTCGCCGTCCTCACCCTCGGCGACATCGGCGGGCAGGCCGCGCTCCGCCACGTGCAGTCCGCGCGGGACGACCCGAGCGACGGCGTCCAGGCAGCGGTCCACGCCGCGCTGCTCCGCTACGACGTAGACCGCGAGCCGCACCTCCGCGCCTTGTGCGCCCTGGTCGAGAGCGGGAGTCCGCCCGCACGCGGCATCGCGGCGCAGGTCCTCAGCGGCCGGGCCGTCCTGGACCCGTTCGGCCGCGACAAGACCCTTGCGGCGGCGCCGCGCAGCCCCGAGGTGCGTCGGCGGATGAGCGAGCTGGTGGGGCACCCGAACGCCGCGGTCCGCGAGGCCGCCGTCAGGGTGCTCGGCGCGGCCAAGGGCGGCCCGGAGCTGGCGTTCGCCGCGCTGACCGCCGCGCTGGGCGACGAGAGTGCCGCGGTGCGGCGCGCCGCGGTCGAGGCCCTGGCGCGCCAGGGCGGCTCTCCCGCCGTCGTGGACGCCCTGGGCCGGGCGCTCAGCGACCCCGACGCCGGCGTCCGCAGCGCCGCCGCCAGAGCTCTGTGCCACCTCCGGCCCGCGGGCAAGGCCGCCGAGAAGCCGCTCATCCGCGCCCTCGCCGACCCCAAGACCCAGCGCGCGGCCCGACAGGCCCTCGTGGCACTCGAGCTCTATCACGACAACGTCGAGGCGCTGGCCCAGGACCTCAAGGCGGGCAGGGAGCACGGCGTGGCGCGGAGCGCGCTCTTCGACCTCGCCAAGCTCGGCGACCAGGCCAAGCCAGCCATCCCGGCCATCATCCAGAAGCTCGACTCGGACGAGTCCGAGGTGGTCGAGGCCGCCGCCTACACCCTGGCCAAGCTCGGCGTCAAGGACCCCGCCGCGGTGCCCGGCCTCACCCGCGCCGTCGGCTCGCGCTACTGGAGCGCCCGGATCAAGGCCATGGAGGCGCTGCTGCCCATGGGCGCCAGGTCGGCGGCGCCGAAGGTGATCGCGAACCTGGGCTACGACTTGCCGGGGGTGCGGCGGGTGGCCGCCCACTGGCTCGGCCAGATGCGCATTGCCCAGGCCGTCGGGCCGCTGGCGCGGCGCCTGGCCGCCGACAAGGACGTGGGCGTGCGCGTCGAGGCCGCCATTGCCCTCGGCAGGATCGGCAAGCCCGCAGCCGCCGCCGGCGACGCGGTCCGCCGCGCCGCACAGAGCGACGACCCCCGGCTCCGCCTCGCCGCCCTCTTCGCCACCGCACGCGCCGGCACCGACCCCGGCGGCAACCCCCGCGACGCGCTCCGCGAGCAGCTCGAGCACCCCAACCCCG
Source organism: uncultured bacterium (assembly GCA_965603035.1). Classification (GTDB taxonomy): domain Bacteria; phylum Planctomycetota; class PUPC01; order DSUN01; family DSUN01; genus CAZDNN01. The sequence continues at coordinate 12,837 of CBFDBL010000022.1, read as the reverse complement.
TCGTCCGACAGCTCGCCGCCCAGCTCCTCGACGAGCTCGACGCCCCGCCCGACCCAGGCGCGCCCGACTAGCCCGGCGCCGCCGCTCCGCTCAGCAGGACGCCTGGGTCCTCGCTCGTCTCGACGCTTCCCTCTCCTCCGTGTCCTCTGTGCCTCTGTGGCTATGGGGCCTCGCCGAAGCAATGTCCGAGCGCCCGTTGTGCAACTGCATCGAGCTCCGCGGTATGAGCATGGTGCCCGTCGTCCACAGGCTGGAAGCCTGTGCCACAGGTGTGGGCGGGACATTGCTTATGCGAGATGCCAGAGTCCCTCCCCTTCCTCACTCGTCCCGACGCTTCCCTCTTCTCTGTGCCCTCTGTGTCTCTGTGGCTAATCCCTCTTCCTCTCCTTTCCCCGCACGTGGTCGATGGCAAAGTCGGCGCTCTCGACCCCGCTGGTGGGGTCGATGCGGAGGGCGGTGATGGTCTGTCCGCGCCAGAGCGCGTGCTCGCCCGTCTCGAGTCGGATCTCGTGCCATTGCCCGTCGGGCTGGACGGGGAAGCGGATGCTCTTGGCCTCCTCGAAGCTCGGCGACGAGAGGGTCGTCCAGAAGAACTGGCCGCCCGCACCCGCCGACACCCGCAGGCGGAGGACCACGACGGGGCAGTCGGCGGCGTCCACGCGCATCAGGCCGCGGATCAGGTACGGGTCGCCGCCCGTGGCCGTGCCGACGAGCGCGCCGTCCCTGACCAGGAACTCGCCGATGTCGTGCGCCGGCGTCCAGCCTTCCAGCGAGTCGTCGAACTCGAAGGCGATGCGCTCGACCTTGTAGGGCAGCCGCTGGACCTTGCGGAACGCCGCGCCCGCGACGCGGACCAGCGTCGCGCCGTCGCGGGGCACGCGGATCGACAGGTAGGCGTTGGCTGCGTCGTAGCGCCAGCCGGCCTCGGCGCCTTTCTCCACCTCGGGGCGCTCGGCGATGGGCTTACCGTCGAGCGCCACCGCCGTCGGCCGCGCGACGTTCGAGACCAGCACCACCCCCTGCTGCCCCGTCGGGAAGGCGGCCTTGAAGGTCAGCACCCTGCCGCCCCACGTCGCCTCGGAGAGCCTGGCGGGCGCCGACACGTGCAGCCGCTCGCGGCCCTTGCCGAGGATGACGGTCGAGGGGTCCTCGTCGCGGCCCGCGAGCTTCAGCACGTTGCGGATGATCTGCCGAGGGGCGAAGACCCAGGGGCATTTGCGCGAGTCCCACGAGTTGATGTTGTCGGGCCACAGCGCCGCGTTCTCGCCCTCGAGGTCCTGCTGGTGGATGGCGCTGCGAATGATCAGCTCGGCGATGTGGCGCCAGGGCGGCCGTGCCTTGTCGCGGGCATAGACGTCGAGGCCGATGCCGGGCACCGTCTCGTCGAGCTTCAGCAGCGCGTTGGCGTAGCGCAGGCCGTTCCACTGCACGGGCCGGCCGAACCACGAGCCGCGATACCACGTGGCGCCAAGCACCGGGATGCTGGCGCCGAGCAGGAAGGGCTTCTCGTCATCGCCCCACAGATAGACGAAGGGCAGGCCGCGGCGGGCCCAGATGACGGCGTCGCGGAGCCAGCGCTCGTCGCCGCTGAAGCGATAGGCCTCGACGTAGGCGTCTACCGCGTCGGCCGCGGCCAGGATGTCGGGCGTGTGGACGGGCACCTCCCAGACCTGGGCGGCGCGGGGCACGCGGAAGGTCTCCATCAGCTCGAGGGTCTTCCGCATCCGCTCGTAGGCATCCCAGTCGCCGGCGATGCGGGCGTAGTTGAGCACGAGGTAGGCATTGCGGGCGCAGGTGCCGAGCTCGACGGCCTCGTCGGGGCCGAGCTCGTGGTAGTCGCGGCCCTTGAACACGCCCTGATCCCTGCGATCGGCGTCGAAGCGCCACGAGCCGTCCTCGCACATCGACGCCAGCAGCGCTGCCGCGCGGCCGGGGTTCGCATAGGCCAGGTCGGCGCGGCCGCCGTAGCGCTGGGCATCGACCCGCGCCTCGCCGCCGATGAGCTTCAGCACCTCCTCCGCCCGCTGGCGGCACTGCTTCCGCACCGCCTCATCGGGGCTGAGGATCTCGCCGACGAGCAGATCGGCCACGTAGTGACGCGGCCGCCCGAGCTTGCACATGAGCGGGTTCCCGCCCTTCGAGTTCCACCACTCCTGCGTCTCCGCCTCCCACAGCGACTCGAGGTAGCCGCGCATCGAGAACTGGACCTCGCCCTCGTAGGTCTTGTGGGGCAACGCCGTAGGCTCGGCCAGTGGATGGCGGCGGAGCCACTCGTCCAGCGGGGCGAACGGGTGGGTCGCCAAGCCATCGGCGACCAGCCGGCAGCGCAGGCGCAGCGGCCGCTCGGGCTCGAGCGGGTAGGGCGTGGTCGCCTCGCGGGCGTTCGGCTCGACGAAGTCGGGCACCGTCGGCAGGAACACGCCGGCCACGTGCGCTCGGCAGTGGCGGAAGCGGTCGGGCGAGGCGAAGACGACCGAGAGCCGGTCGCGCTCGCCGTCCCACTTCTGGTACGCGCCCCACACCAGGCCCACGACGCCGTGCCGCGAGCGCATGGCGATGGCGGGGAAGGTCACGAAGTTGGGATGCACGACGTAGCGCATGCGATGCGGATGGTGGGGGTCGATGTCGAGGGTGCTGGACGAGACCTCGCCTGGCACGAGCCACTCGAGGCCCGGGAAGACGGCCTCGTCGCGGTCGAGGGCGTAGAGCATGGGGCCGTCGAAGGCCAGCAGGCCGCGCGGCTGGTCGCAGCCGAGGCGGTAGTCAGCCTTGATGTTCCTGTCCTCGTGGCCGAGGGTGAAGGTGCACTGCACCCACCAGGCCGCGCCCTCGGCGTCGCGGGCCTGCCACGAGAAGCGCAGGCCGGCGAGGCCGTCGCGAAGCTCCTGCGGCGGCGCGTCCGCGAGGATGATGCTCTCGTGGCGCACGCCGCCCGCGTAGCGGTGGACCAGCCGGCTCAGATGCGGGAACCAGGCCACCGTGCGCCAGCCGCGGCGAGTCCTCGCCATGAGCTCGCCCGGGCCGAAGCCGAAGATGTTGCGGCGGAAGGCCAGGCGGATGTGCGCGTTCTCGAGCACCGCCAGGTCGTCGGTTGCTGTGGTCGAGAGCCGGCCGGCGGGTCTCGGCAGCCGCGCGGCGGAGCCGACGACCAGGCTCGTCGCGAGCGACGCCTCCTTCGTGCCGTCGCCCGCGCGGACGGTCACGCCGAGGTCGAGGGCAGGGGTCTGGTGCCTCGGGCGGAAGGTCGTGCGGAGGACGATGCGCCGGCCAGGCAGCACCTCGCGGGCCGTGACCCGCTCGACGCCAGCGGGCAGCCGGAACTCCGCGACGGGATAGAGGACGACGGCGTTGCTGTCGTTGCGCAGCGCACACTCGACGGCCACCCGCTCGCCGACCTTCGCGACGGGCGTCGTCGGGCCGAAGCTCTCGAGGGTGAGGAAGGGCTGGAGGAAGAACAGAAGGGAGTCCTCGGCGTCGCCCGCAACGACCTTCAGGTCAAGGAACATCTCCCGCGCCCGGGCGCCCTCGACCGTCCACTTCGCCCACGCCGTCTCGTCGGGCGGCAGGCTCGCGACGCGGACCTCGGCGGGCGCGGCGGTCAGGCCCTCGGGCAGGTCGAGGGTCGCGACGATGTCCTTCGCGGGCTCGTCGCCGTCGCTCCGCACCTCGACGCTGAAGGTGCAGCGGCGGCCGGGGCGCCTCGGGTCCTCGTCGAGCCGCGCCTTGCCGAAGCGGACGAGCGGGCCGACCTTCTCGACGTAGGCCACGTCGTCGAGCAGCAACTCACCCGCGGCGCCGACGATGCGGGCGGCGAAGTGCACCCAGCGCACCTTCTCGTTGTCGGTGAAGTCGTAGCGCAGCTTCGCCCGATGCCATTCGCCGTCGCCCACGTGATGCTCCGGGACGGTGAACGTCGCCCGCTGCGAGCCGGTGCCTTCCTTGGGCTCGGCGTTCATCGGGATGGCGTAGACCCGCAGCGTCGCGCGATCCGCGGAGACGGCCTTGTACCAGAAGTCGATGCCGCCCTTCAGGCGGCCGATCATCTTGCCCTGCTCGCCGCTGTCGGGCTTCCAGGCGCGGTTGAGCCCCGTCTCCGGCGTCTCCGTCTCGGCGGCGCGCGCCATGCGCAGCGAGCGCTTGCCCGAATGGGCATCGTCCGAGATCTCGACCGTCTGCCCCACCGCCCCCCAATCGACGGGGAAGCCCTTCTCGTCGAGGGTCTCGAAGGAACCGTTGGTGCAGGGATTCTCTGCCGCGGCACAGGCCGCGCTCAGCGCGATGACGAGGGACCACGGGCTCAGGCGCATGGGGTGCTCTCCGTTCCTCAGTACTTCCTCAGCTCGTTGCGCACGAAGCGATTGGCCTCGGGCACGTTGGTGCACGTCATGGCCGGGCCGTCCCACAGGAGGGCGACGCTGCGGCCGTTCTGCTTCTGGAGGGCGTTGGTGCGGATGGCGAGGTTGCCGAGCTGGACGATCTCGGTCAGCGGGCCGGCGTGGTCGAAGTGGGCGCCCGCCGGCTTGCCGCCCTTGCACGCGGCGATCCACTCGTTGTAGTGGCCGGGCGAGCGGGGCAGGGTCTTGGGCGGCCGCTTGTAGGCCTTCATGTTCGCCTCGGGGATGATGCGCGGGCTGCGGCAGTAGCAGCCGCACACGATCCTGCCCTTGTCGCCGACGAACAGCACGCCCTCGTTGTCGCCCATCCGTCGATAGGCCTCGAGCTCCCTGGGGCGCGGCATCATCATCCCGCCGTCGTACCACGTCAGCTTCACGGGCGGCAGGCCGCCGCGGGCGGGGAACTCGTAGTAGAGGATCGAGGCGAGCGGCCCCGTCTCGTCGTTGACGGCGGTCGAATAGGCCTCGACGCTCGTCGGGTAGCCGAGCTTGAGGGCCGTGACGGGATGGTCGAGCACGTGGCAGCCCATGTCCCCGAGCGAGCACGAGCCGAAGTCCCACCACCCGCGCCACGTGAACGGCAGGTAGGCGGGATGGTAGGGCCGCATGGGCGCCGTGCCGACCCAGAGATTCCAGTCGAGGGTCTTCGGCACGGGCGGCCTGTCGGCGGGTCGGCCGATGCCCTGGGGCCAGACGGGCTTGTTCGTCCAGGCGTGCACCTCGCGCACCGTGCCGATGGCGCCGTCGGCGAGCCACTCCTGGAGCAGGCGGCTGCCCTCGAGCGAGTGGCCCTGGATGCCCATCTGGGTCGCGACCTTGTGCTTGCGGGCGGCGAGGGTGAGCTCGCGGGCCTCCCAGAGGGTGTGGGCCATCGGCTTCTGGACGAAGACGTGCTTGCCCATCGTGATGGCCTTGAGCGCGGCGGGGTAGTGGGTGTGGTCGGGCGTCGTGACGGTCACCGCGTCGATCTGCTCGTCGAGCCCGTCGAGCATCCTGCGGAAGTCCTTGAACTTCGCGGCCTTCGGATGCTTCCTGAACGTGCCGCCGGCGCGCGCCTCGTCCACGTCGCACAGCGCCACGATGTTCTGGCTGCTCATCGCCCTGACGTCGTTGGCGCCCATGCCGCCGCAGCCGACGCACGCCACGTCGAGCTTGTCGCTGGGGGCCTGCTCGCCCCTGCCGAGCGCGTGGCGGGGCACGACCAGCAGCGCTGCTGCGGTGGCGCCTCTCACGAATGCCCGGCGCGTGAGGTCAGCTTCCTTCATCAGACGATGCTCTCTCATCAACGGGTCGCCAGGAAGGGTGATGGGCTCTGAGCCCTCGCCGCATCAGCATACTCCGCGGCGGCGGCCCGTTCAAGCTCCACGTCGCGCGAGCTCCGGGAGCCTGTAGAATAGGGATGTCGCGAGCCTGCCGAAGGAGCGAAGGACGTGCCGAGCCTCTTACTCAGTGTCAGGCACTGATCAGGCATCTCCTTGTGCGGGGAGCGATAGCGACGTGCCGGCGCGACGACGCGGAGGCACCCTGGACGGCGCGGTGACCGCGAGCGAATGATGCCACACTTCCGAAAGTGTGGCATCATTCGCTGGGGCTTCGGCGCTCGGCGACGGTGGCTGTTGCGGACCACGGAACCGCGCAGAAGGAATGTCCGGGGCCCCGCTCTCCGACTGCATCGAGCACGGTGGCGCGGCATCCTGCCCGTGGCCCAGAGACGGGGAGCCTGTGCTCTGGGTCTGGGCGGGGCGTTTCTTGCGCGAACGTCAATAGCGCCCGCGCTCTGCCCGCGCCAGCTCTTGCCCTCTCCCCGCGGGCTCACCTTTGCCCACAACTCGGTAGAGGCGTGTCGAGGCGCAGACCGCGGTCTTGCAGCCCCCGAAGGGGGGCGAGCGGGCCGTAGCTCAGCGCCTGCCCTGAGCGAAGCCGAATGGGGTGACCGAAGGAAGCCCTGGGGTCCTGCGGCATCCGGTCCAGAGCCCCGTCAGGGGCGATTCTTCCGTCGGTGCCTTGCCGGATGCCGCGGGGCGAATCGCCCCCTTCGGGGGCTCTGCACGGGGGGTGCGCCCCTTCCCAGGGTTTCCTTCGGTCACCCTGGGCGACGGTCCAGACGCCCCCTGCACGGCGCGGCAGCCGCCAGCGATAGTTCCACACTTGCGCAAGTGTGGAATCTTTGGATCTGCCCCGGCGGTCTGCGACCGCGGTCGCTGCGGACCGCGGAGCCTCGCGCAAGAGGTGTCCGAGCCCTTGCTCTGGAACTGCATCAGACACGGTGGCACGGGCACCCTGCCCGTGGTCCACAGGCTGGAAGCCTGTGCCACAGGTCCGTGCAAGGCATCCCTTTGTGCGAGGATGCGTAGCGGCGTGCTGGCCGGATCACGGGCAGACAAGCCAGACGGCGCGGCGCTGGCGCGTGCAGATTCCACACTTTCGAAAGTGTGGAATCTGCTGATCGGCGCCGGCCCCTCGGCGAGGGTGCCGTGCACGGGCTGGGAGCCTGTGCGGCTGCCGGCGCAGGGGCTCGCCGATTGCGCGGGGCTCGCCCTGCCGTGTAGAATGGGGCCGACGCGAGAACGAGAAGGAGGTGCGATGGCCTCGAGCTGGATGGAACACGCCGCCGTCGCGGCGGCCCTGGCGTGCATCGGGACGGCTGCGGCGGGGGGCGACTACGCCGTGAGGTCGGTCGCCGAGCTGGCGAAGGTCTGGGCGGGGCATCCCGTCGGCTTCGCGTTCGCCGAGAACGCCGGTGCCCTGTGGGTCGGCTTCTACGATCACGAGCGGTTCATGGTCGTGGGCCGACGACCGCTCGATGGCGCGGAATGGACGCTCCATCGCACGACCGAGCGGGTGGGCTGGGACAGCCACAATTCCATCGCCTTCGGCTTCGACCGCGCCGGCCAGCTCCACGTGTGCGCGAACATGCACTGCATCCCGCTGCGCTACTACCGCACCGCGCAGGCGGGCGATGCGACGTCGCTGAAGCCCGTCCATCGGATGACGGGGCAGGACGAGCGCCGGTGCACCTACCCCCGCTTCCTCCACGCCGCGGACGGTCGCCTGCTGTTCATGTACCGCGACGGGGGCAGCGGGAACGGCAAGCGGCTGATCAACGTCTACGACGAGAAGACTCGCTTGTGGCGGCGCTACGTGGACCGGCCGCTGCTGTCGGGCGCGCCGAGGATGAACGCCTACCCGACGGGCATCGTGGCCGACCGCCAGGGCGCCTTCCACATGGCCTGGGTCTGGCGCGACACGCCCGACTGCTCGACCAACCACCACCTGTGCTACGCGCGCAGCCGCGACCTGCGGGCCTGGGAGACGAGCCGCGGCCGACGTCTCGAGCTGCCCATGACCCTCGCCAACTGCGAGATCGTGGACCCCGTGCCCGCGCGCGGCGGCCTGCTCAACTCGCTCGTCCGCCTGAGCCTCGACGCCCAGGACCGCCCGCTCATCGCCTACACGAAGTTCGACGCCAAGGGATACAACCAGCTCCACGTCGCCCGGCTCGAGGACAAGGGCTGGAAGCGCTACCAGACGACGACGTGGCAGCACCGCTGGTACTTCAAGGGCGGCGGCTGCATCCGCAGCGAGATCGGCTTCTCGGCGCTCCGGCTCTACGGCGATGGCACGCGGCTCGTGCAGTCGGTGCGGCACGCGACGGCGGGCTCCGGCTCCCGTCTGCTCGACGCCGCGACGCTCGAGCCGGTGGCCGAGCCGCCGCGCCTGCCGCGGTGGCCGGGGGCGGTGCGGGCCGTCGAGGGCACGTTCCCAGGCCTCGGCGTCCGCACCCGCACGGTCGAGCACGACGGCGTGACCTACGTGCTGCGCTGGGAGACCCTCGGCGTCAACCGCGACCGCCCGCGGCCCAAGGACCAGACCCCGCCGCCCGCGCGACTCCTCCTCTACGAGCTTGTCGAGCCCGCCCCCGCCACCCGGAACCCGGCACCCGGAACCCGGCACCCGGAACCCGGTCCCCCCCCCGCCGAAGGGAAGCACCCTTGAAAGCCCTGTTCCCCATGACGGCTCTCGCCCTCCTCATCGCCGGCTGCGTGCCCTGGCGCGACACCCTGCCGCCGGGTCGTGCGCGCATCCGGCTGCTCGGGCGCTGGGACGCGCGCGGCGCGCCCGACCGGTTCGTGGCCGTCAACCCGGGCTCGTCGTTCGAGCTGTGGTACGAGGGGACGGCGTGCGTGCTGCACTTCGACCGCTCGGCGAACCAGCCGCCGCTGCCGCAGCTCTGGGTGCAGCTCGACGGCGCGTGGACGAAGCACGTAGTGGACCGCGATCGCATCGTGCTGGGGGAAGGCGAGGCGGCTGGGCGGCACCACGTGTGGGCCGTGCTGAAGTCGGCGGACGAGCACCAGTCGCGGTGGACGCCGCCGCTCGTGGCGTCGCTGACGCTCACGGGGGTGGCGGTGCCTGGCGGGGTGTTCGTGCGGCCGCCTCGCCGGCGCAGGGCGGTGCTCGAGGCCGTGGGCGACTCGATCACCGAGGGGGTGCTGGCGGTCCGCAAGGGCAAGCGTGCGGAGTGGACGGAGATCGCGGACGCGCGGGGGACCTACGCGTTCCGCACGGCGCAGGCGTTGGGTTGCGAGCCGCGGCTCATCGGGTTCGGCGCCCAGGGCGTGACGCGGGCCGGCAACGGCGGCGTGCCGCCCGCGGGGCTGGCCTACCCCTTCGTGTGCAACGGCGTGCCCGCCGACGACCGTGCCGCGGCCGTCGCCGTCGTCATGCACGGCTCGAACGACAGCAAGGTGCCGAGCATCGAGGCCGGCTACGTCAACCTCGTGCGCCAGGTGCGCCGCCGCAACCCCAGGGCCGCCGTCTTCTGCGTCATCCCCTTCAACCAGATCCACGCACGCTCCATCCGCGGCGCCGTCGATACCCTCAGGGCGCACGGCGACGCCTGGGTCTTCCTCGTCGAGACACGCGGCTGGCTCGACCCCAGGACCGACACCACCGAGGGCGTGCACCCCAACCTCGCCGGCCACGCCAAGGCCGCGGCGAAGCTCACCGCCGCCATCCGCGCGAAGCTCGGCCGATGAGCGGCGGCATGACGCCATGAGGAAGCGGGGCCTCGGCCGAGGCCCCGCATGCCGGCGTTGTAGCGCAAGCGAGCCGTTCTGCAAGCGGCGGCGCCGGCGGGGCCGCCGCGCGAGGGCGCCCCGGCCCACCAGCGAGAGCGTGGCAGGCTCGGGAACGGTCGCGAGCTGGCGGACGGTGAACACCGCCTGGCCGTCGTCCACGCCGTCGATGTCGTCCGGCGCCCGGATGCCGACGACGAACCGCGAGGTGGCCCCGATCGGCTGCGAGCCGTACCACCCCAGCGTGTCCGGGGCGCTGGCGTCGTCCTCGTCCGGCGGGTTCTGGAACTGCCCCGTCGTCTCCTGGGGCACAGTCCCACCGTCGTTGGTGCCGTAGAACCACAGCTGGTCGGAGTCGCTCGAGACCACGAACTGGTCAGCGGTGCCCGTCCCGATCATCAGATGGAAGTCGAGCCAGGCGGCGTCCGTCTCGTTGAGGATCTCCTTGACGAGATCGAACTCCACGGAGCCGTTTGGGGCGTCCGCCGTGATCACGATGTCGAAGGGGCCCAGATCGTTGGCCTCTTCGGTCAGGACGAGCTGGGCCGGGGACGACGGCGGGACGTACGACTCGCCCGTGATCGTCCACGTCCCCGCTTGGTCGCTGACGTAGATGGGCGCCCCATTGACTATGGTCGCCCGCGCAAGCGGCGCGCCGGCGACGAGGACCGCCAACGCCACAACCATCCAAATTGGCTTCTTGGATATTCTCATCGCGCCTCCTTTCGGCATCACACCTTCAAGGCGCGGGCAGGGCACACAAACCTGCCGCGCGCGACCGAGGCCATCCTCCTCAACGGACAACGAGATGCAGGACCAGGTCTCCACAACTTGCCCGGCCCGGGCCTCCCCGAGCTTAGTTCCTCGCTTCCAGTCGGCCCGACGAAACGGTCGTCGCGCGGCCGGCGGCATCGCTCGTGGGCGCGCAGCGTGCCGGCAGACGCTCAGCAGCCGGCGCGCGACCGTCCTTCTCGCGCGATGCAGCGGGGTCCTGCGTTGGAGATGAAGAGCGCCGGGGAACCCAGCCTGTCCTCCCCCCATGCGCCCTGCGCGGTCGTGTCTCCCTAGGTTGGGCCCGCTTCAGCCCGTCCCTACTATTTGCTGTAGCAAATCCCGTGCCACCGGGCCGCCGGCTCCGGGAAGTTTCTTACCCCTTTGGCTGGGCACACTTACGTGCATTGCTCGCGCCATCGTCTCGGGGCCGGCCGCACCGGGTGGCACGAGGTGGCACTTCCCTCGCCCTCAGCGGCGTCGCTGCTGTAAGCGAGTGGTCGGGCTGGCCTTATGGCCGCGCGGGCAGCGCGCGCGGCGTCCGTGGGCCGGCGTGGCCCGTCGGCCATGTTGCGGAACGGCAACATCGCTAAGTGCCGACGACGACAGGATTTCCCGCGCATGGCCGATCCGCGTGTTGACGTTCGGCAACATGGGCGGCGCGGCCGTAAGTTGCTGCTGGCGCGAGGGCTATGCCGATCCGGGTCGGGATCGGCCTCGGGCTGTTGCCGATCGTCAACATGGCGCGCCGGCGGGCCGGCGGTCGGCACGGGGGCACGCCGCTTGACACGGCGGGGCAGGCGGGTAGACTGGCGGCTCGTTGCGCCGGCGCCGGTCGGCGACGTCCCCTCCTTTGGAGAGCGGCCGATGGCCAACATCCTGTCGTATCGGATCGGGAGTCCGTGGAAGCCGCAGCTCGCGCTGGATCGCATCGCGGCGCTCGGCATCCCGTGCGTGGAGGTGAGCCTGGGCGCGGAGGACGACGCGGCCGAGGCGAGGGCGCTGCTCGACGGCCACGGCCTGCGCGCCGCCACCCTCTCCGCGCCCTGCCCGCTCGCCGACGACGCGGTGTTCGACGTCTTCGAGGCCTACTGCGCCAAGGCCGTCGTCCTCGGCTGCACGGGCATCTTCACCAGCGTCAAGGCCGGCGAGATGCCGCTCGGGCGGGCCTACGACCGCCTGCGCCGCATCGGCGACGTCGGCGAGCGCCACGGCGTCAAGATCGGCATGGAGACCCACCCCGACCTGTGCGAGAACGGCGACAAGGCCGCCGCCTCGATGCAGGCCGTCAACCACCCCTGGGTCGGCATCAACTACGACACGGCCAACGTCTACTACTACAACGAGGGCATCGACACGGTCGCCGAGGTCGCCAAGGAAGCCCAGTACGTGGTGAGCGTGCACCTCAAGGACACCCTCGGCGGCTACCGCGACGGCGGCTTCCCCGACTTCGGGCAGGGGGTGGTGGACTTCGCGGCGGTGTTCGCGGTGCTCGAGGGCGTGGGCTTCACCGGCCCGTACACGATGGAGCTCGAGGGCCGGCTCCAGCGTGCCGACACGCAGGACGAGCGCGAGGCGCACGTGCGCGCCTGCGTCGAGCACCTCCGCGGCCTCGGCCTCGTGCCGTGACCCCGCGGCCACCCGCGCCCGACGACATGGAGAAGCGGGGCCCGCGGAGGGCCCCGCGTCCTGCGGGCTGTCGCTGCGCGCGGGGGGCGAGGCGCGGTTCCTCCTGCGCCGGCGGACGTGGGGGAGGGGGCCCGCGCCGACCACGATGAGCGTGGCAGGCTCGGGCACCGGGCTCTCGGCGTAGGCGGTCGTGATCTCCCACCACCGCCCGTCCTCGTAGCGGTCCACCATGATGGGTGAGCCGGGAACGCCGTTCCACTGGATGGGCCTGATGCGGTGGGCGGCGGTTCGCGGCTGGTTGGGGTTGTTGCCGATGGGATCCATGTAGTCGATGGTGCCTTCATCGGGCTGGATGGCGCCGTCGCCGTTGACGTCGCTCCAGGTGAAGCTGGTGAGGGTGACGTAGTGGCCCTCCTCGCTGCCATAGATCATCAGGATCTCGACGTCCTCGCAGGCCACGAGATTGTTGTAAAGGAACTGCCAGGACGGCATTACCGGCTGGTCCCAGCCGGGTCTCGGGGGATTCTGTCCGCCGTAGCCGCCGAGGCCGTCCATGGCGCGGTGGACGGTCAGGCCGCGCGCCACGTTCTCCATGTAGGCGTGCTTGCCGACCACGAAGTTGTAGTTCCACGTCCCGCCCGGGCACACGGTGTTCATGTACCGCGGGGTGCCGAGGGTCTGTGCGACGGCGGCCATGTCGTCGTACTTGTCCACCACGCCGTCCTGGTTGAGGTCCGCGCCCTGCTGGGGCACCAGCTTGTTGTCGTAGATGCCTGGGTAGGCCTGCTGGAGGTACCAGAAGGAGTTGACGGCCGCGGTCGGCCCGCAGGCGCACGCGCCGATGTTGGGCACGTCGCGCTGGTCGAGGTCGCCGTAGAGGGCGACGTCCTTCTGGACGCTCACGTCGATGAACTGCGCCCAGGCCGCGGGGGCGCACGCTACCACCACGGCCAGGCAGACAAGCG